>JBGTNF010000477.1:0-3445 GCA_041743205.1 Thermomicrobiales bacterium
GGAGGGGCCCGGACGGTAGCGGTGCGCCGGACGGCGCCAGTCGTCCGCGAACCGGTCACGTTGCCGGCCGTGATGTCCGTCTCCGAGTTGGCCGAGAAGATCGAATCCAGCGGCATCGATGTGATCCGTGAGCTGATGAAGTTCGGGATCATGGCCAACCTCAACCAGCAGGTCGATTACGACACGGCGGCGAAGGTCGCCGAAGCGCTTGGATGGGAAACCAATCCGGGCGAAGCCGAGAATCGGCAACCGGAGGACAGCTTCGCGAGCCGCCGGCTCGAGAACGACGCCGATCCCGAATCTCGTCAGCGCCCGCCCGTGATCACGATCATGGGCCACGTCGACCACGGCAAGACCAAGCTGCTCGACTCCATTCGATCGGCGAACGTCGCCGACGGCGAGGCCGGGGGCATTACCCAGCACATCGGTGCCTATCAGGTCGACACCCAGGGCCGCAAGCTCACCTTCCTCGATACGCCCGGCCACGAAGCGTTTACCGCCATGCGCGCCCGCGGCGCCCAGGCCACCGATATCGCGGTGCTGGTGGTGGCGGCGGACGACGGCGTGATGCCGACCACGCGTGAGGCAATCGCCCACATCAGATCAGCCAACGTGCCGTTGGTGGTGGCCGTCAACAAGATCGACCTGCCGGCCGCCAACCCGGACCGGGTCAAGCAGCAACTATCGGAAACCGGCGTTATGCCCGAGGAGTGGGGCGGCGACGTGCCGTTCGTCGAAGTCTCGGCCAAGGAGCGCCTCGGTCTCGACGACCTGCTCGAAGTGCTCCTGCTGGTCGCTGACGTCAACGAGCTCAAGGCCAACCCGGACAAGGCTGCCAACGGCGTCGTGGTCGAGGCCCGGGTCGATAGCAGCCGCGGCCCGATCGCGACCCTCCTCGTGCAGAGCGGCACGCTCAACCTGCGCGATGTCGTCGTCGCCGGTTCGACCTACGGTCGGATCAAGGCGATGTTCGACGATCGCGGCAAGCGTGTCCGCCGCGCCGGACCGAGTACCCCGGTCGAGATCCTTGGACTCATGGAAGTGCCCCAGGCGGGCGATTCCTTTCTCGTCTACGAAGACGAGAAGGCCGCCCGCAACCTCGCGGAGCAGCGCCTGGCCACCCGACGCGTGGCGACCCTGAACGAGAACCGGCCGGTCAAGCTGACCGAGCTCTACGACCAGGTCAAGGAAGGCAAGACTGCCGAACTTCGGATCATCCTCAAGTCGGACGTGCAGGGTTCCCTGGGCGCGATCCAGAACGCCCTCCTCAAGCTGAACGAGACGATCGAGGACGGCGTGACGCTCTCGGTGCAGATGGCCGCGACTGGCATGATCACCGAGTCGGACATCAACCTTGCGTCGACCACGCACAGCATCGTCATCGGCTTCAATGTCCGGCCCGATGTCGCCGCCAAACGCGCTGCCGATATCGCCGGCATCGACATTCGCTTCTACACGATCATCTACGATCTTCTCGATGAGGTGAAGGCAGCCATGACGGGTCTGCTGGCGCCGATCTTCGAGGATGTCACCGATGGCTACGCGGAAGTGCGCGACACCTTCAAGCTCCCGAGCAACGACGTCGTGGCCGGCATGTACGTGCTCGACGGAAAGATCGTCCGCAGCTCCCGGGCCCGCGTGCTGCGCAGCGGCACGGTCGTGTTCGAGGGCGGCATCAAGTCACTCAAGCGCTTCAAGGACGATGTCCGCGAAGTTGCGGCGGGGTACGAGTGCGGCCTGGGTCTCGACGGCTTCAACGACCTGACGGTCGGGGACCAGATCGAGTTCCTGCACCGTGAGGAAGTGGCCCGGACCTGAGGCGCGGCTGCGCATTCGGGTTCGACGCCACAGGTGAAGGAGGCGCCGGCGCCATGACCAGACGCACCAGGCAGGTCGGGGAGTTGCTTCGAGAGGAACTCTCCGACATCATTCGCCGCGAAGTGAAGGATCCCCGGATCGGGTTCATGAGCATCACTTCGGTCGACGTTCCACCCGATCTTCGCTCGGCGCGGGTGTACATCAGCGTCCTCGGCACCGACAAGGAGCGCTCCGATACACTTGACGCGCTCCACTCGGCGGCCAAATTCATCCGCTTCCATCTCAAGCCGCGGTTGCGGATGCGCCAGATTCCGGAGCTCGACTTCCGCGACGACCGCTCGATGGAATACGCCCAGCAAATCTCTGCGACGTTACGCGAGATCAAGGCGACCGACAGGCCGCCGCAGACCGAAGCTTCACTGCCGGACAAGACCGACGGCACCAGCGCGGCTGGGGAACCGGTATGACCGGCAAGCCCTGGCGGCTCGAAGCGGCCGCTTCCGCCGATGCGTGGCGGTTGCTTTCGACCTCCAAACTGATCGTGATGCCGACGCACCAGAACGTCGATGCTGACGGACTGTCGTCGCCGCTGGCGATGATGCACGCGTTGCGACAGCGTGGGGTCCGGGCGATCCCGCTCGTTACCGACAACACGACGCCCGCGAATCTGCATTTCCTGCCCGGTATCGAGGATGTCCTCGTTTACGGCCGGGACGAACTGCCGGCGTACGATGCGCTTTGCCTCATCGACTGCGCCGACCGCAAGCGACTCGGCGGTTTCTACAGTGACGACCCGGAGCGGTTGAACCGCGCCAATGTCCCGATCGTGAATATCGACCACCACGTCACCAACGATCGCTTCGGAACCGTGAACATCGTCGAACCGGGAGCTGCGTCGGCCTCGGAAGTCGTCACCGATATCCTGGCGAGCTGGGGAACGGAACTGAGCCGTGAGATCGCGCAGTGCCTTCTCGCGGGCATCTACGGCGACACGCTTGGCCTTCGTACTGAATCCACAACCTCGCGCACGATGCGTACCGCCGCCGACCTGATTGATGCCGGGGCCAATCCCGGCCCAATCGTCGACGCGCTGTTCCGGCTCAAACCGCGATCGTCCGTGTGCCTGTGGGAACGGGCGTTGCGAAACGTACGCTGGAGCGGCAGCCTCATCTACACCGAGCTAACGCCGGATGTCTTCAATTCCTGCGGCGCCTCGCCGATCGAGGCTGAAGGTCTGGTCAACTTTCTGGTTGGCACCGAAGGGTCCCGCGTCGCCGCGATCCTGTACCGCAACGACGATGGCTGGCGCGTGAGCATGCGCAGCATGGCGCCCGAAGTCGATGTCGCGGCCATCGCCGCGGAGTTCGGCGGGGGAGGGCACCCACGGGCCGCCGGTTGCTCCATCGTCGGCGACGAGTCCGCCCGCGAGCGATTTGTGACGCGGGTCTCGGAGCTGGCCGCCGCGTCGGACGAAAATGCGGCGGTCCACGATTCCTGATGGCGAAGCGCAGGCGGCAGGCGTCGCGGCACGGGTACGTCGTCATCGACAAGCCAGCCGGCTGGACCAGTCACGACGTGGTGGCGCGTGTTCGCCGGCTGGTTGGCGAGCGCCGGGTTGGTCACGCCG
>JBGTNF010000478.1:0-8451 GCA_041743205.1 Thermomicrobiales bacterium
CCCAGGCCATGACAACCGGCAGCACCACCGACGCCACGATGGCCGTGGCTCGCCCGGCCCCAAGGCCCTGTCCCGTCGCATTCGCCGTCCAGTCCCGCAACCGCCGGCGCAACTCTTCGCCGTCGCGGACAGCGTGCAGCAACCTGACGGCGGGGTCGCCATTGGTGGCGGTCAGCAACCGGGCGAGTTGCATCAGGCGCGCCGCCGGATGACTGGCGGGACGGGTTCGTGCCCGGGTCCAGGCCGTCGCCGGCAATGTCCGGAAGGCCCGGTTCGGTCTTGCCGCGGCCCAGGCGTTCTCGATGCCCGTCACCTCCTCAGGCGACAACCCCGCGATGTGGGCATCGGTTGGCGAGAGCGGCAGGAACCCGGCGCTGCCAAGCAACAATGCGGCGCAGGCACGATCGCCGGAAGCCCAATCCGGCCCGTCAACCACCAGGTCGAACAGGGCACGCATCGGTTCCCGGTTCTGGCTGTACCCGAACGCGTCGAACAGCCCGCGCAGAAGGACGGTGGAGAGTGGTTCGGTCGCCAATTCGCCCTCGAAGCGCGCCACGCGTTCGGAGAAGCGCTGGTCGCCGAGGGCGAGGATCGCGGCCCGCAACCGGGCCGGTTCCCGCTGGGCGACATCCCCCGCGCAGACCGAGTGACCCAATGTCGACCAGATCTCCGGCAATTCCTGGTCGATCGCGAACAACGCCGCGTCCGGCACGTCGAGCACGACGGTGGGAATCGCAACCCCGTCCTCGCGCCGCGCGTCCGGCCCGTCGATGCGCGCGACGACGTGGAGGACGACGTTGTTGTAGCGCGGGTCGAGATGATGGCCGTGCCGCATCCAGTCGCCCGATGTCAGGTGCAGCTCGACATCGCCGGTGACGAGGCCGCCGCCCTCGATCTGGAGCATTGCCCCGGCGAAATCGGGTCCGAACCCGTGCGACCAGGCGCCGCGGTACACGACATCCACCCGGTGACCGGCGGTGGTGATGGCGGACCGGGTCAGTCCGCCGTGCCAGGCGGCACTCATTGCCAACTCGCGCAGGCGGGGCCGGGGTCCATACTCGGGTGACGATTCGGCAATGCGGGCAGTTTGCATCGACCTTGCCTCAACGACGGGCGAACAGGTGTTCTACGTTGTCGCCATCGTAATTGAGTCTGGCGCCGTGCACAAGCCCGGACGGTCGAACGAGACCGGGGCGCCGCCGCTGACCGCCACCGATTCCAGCCGAATCGCGCCCGCGTTGACGTTCAGCGTCACCGTGCCTTGGGTGAGGCCGATAGTGCCCCAGGCATCGCCGCTCGACCAGAACGTCGGCGCATCACCCTCGTTCATGTCGATCGCCAGCTGGCCGGTGGAGGCGTCGTAATCGAAGCCGGTCAACGCCAGCACCGCCGCCCAGCTCGCCATCGCCCGCGCGTAGTGGTGCCCACACTCGGCCTCGTCGAACGGCGAACGGCGTGTGCCGTCGTACCGGTCGCGTATCGTCTGGATCAGGGCCAGCCCTTCGTCGATCATCCCCACGTAGAGCATGTGGACGGCCAGGGTGTACTCGAAGCCGGTCATGACTTCGGTGTAGTAGGGGAAGGGCCGAGCCGGGCGTCGCCCAAGGGGGTAGCTGCACATCAGGGTCGCCGCTTCGTCGCCCAGCACATACGAGCGCATGTGGTTGAAATGCCCGACCATCGTCGCCCGGTGGTTGTGCCGCTGCACGCTGGCGAGCGTGGTGATTGTGTTGGCCCCTGAACCGAGCGGGCCGAGCCCGGTCACTTCGGCGAAATACTGACCGGCCAACTGGTCGATCAGGCATCCGGCGCCGAGTTGCAGGGGCGGATCGACGAGCTCCTCGTCGGAGAGTTCGTGATGGGCCAGGCCGGCGGCGACGTTCTCGCGCCCAAGGGCGGGCCGCACCTCGTGCTCGTAATATTCGCCGTTGAAAAGATGCGCGTCGGTCCAGGCCCGGCCCCGCTCGAACAGCGAGCGCAGGTCGCCGGCGTAGTCATCCTCGCCCAGATGCCGGGCCAGTTCCTCCATCGAGCGCAGGGCGCCGAGGTACCAGAACTGCATTTGCGGGTTGGGACCGTAGTACTCCACGTCCATCGTGTTGTGCTGGCAGCCCTCCATCACACCGTCCCGGTCCGCGTCCCATCCGCCCGGAATCCAGCAGAAGGCGAGCGCTCGCTTGGCAGCGGGCCAGAGTTCCCGCAGCCAGGCGTCGTCGCCCGAGAGCCGCCACTCGCGGTAGAGCTTCATCAGGCAGCCGAGTTGCCCGTCCGCCGCGGCCACACCGTATGATGTTGCCTGCGACAACGGCAGATTGACGCGGAAACTCATGAGCCCTCGCTCGTCTGTGGCGTGCCGGAACTCGACCTCGCGCATCGAGCGGGCGAGCGATCCGAACAGGAACGGCGTGGCCTGTTCGTAGTTCCAGACGTGAGTGCAACTGCCGTGGCACGACCCCTTGTGATCCTCGCAGCCTTCCCAGCCGTAGAAGCGGCCGTCCTCGGTGCGGAACGCGGTTTGGGTGCGAAGGGTGCTGAGGTTGAACAGGGCAGCTTCCTTGACCACCTCCGGCAACGGCGATTCGCAGAATGCGCGGACGAAATCGACTGTATCGGATTCGAGCTCGTGGAGGTCCGCGGCAATCCGCACCGCCGCCGGCCAGGCGTCGGGGTCGAGCGTGGTGTAGTGGTTGCCGACCCGCTCCTGGGGCGGGCGGGGTCCGGTGTTGCCGCGCTCCCAGCTCAGGCGGTTCGGGAAATGCCAGGCGATCAGGAAAGGGAATGCCCGTTCCTCACCGCCTTGCATGCGTTGCCGGTTGCAAACGCTGGCGGTCGGCGCGATTCGTCCACCGGGCTCACGGTCATCGAGATCGCCGTCGTCCAGGAAGTCATCCCAGAAGTCGAGCAACGGACCGGACCAGTTGTTGTCCACCCAATCCTGGCGCCGGGTAATCGTCGACTCCGGATCCGATGTTGTCGCGAGTGCGATCGACCCCCATTGCTCGGAATCCACCGGGACGCCAGTCGAGCGCATCAGCACCCCGGCGAGCGTGTCCGACTCGACGATTTCGTTGACGTTGGCATTCGACTCGCCCTTCACCCCGTCCCGGCCGACGAAGTTTTCAAGCGACCCAACGACGGATATGTCGAGCGGCTCGTCGCCGATGTTGCGGACGACAACGCGATACGAGACGACTGGCAAACCGCTTCGCTCCGGGTCGGACGGCACGAGCGGGTTGAAGGCTTCGATCCGAACGTCGATGGGAAGACCCGGTTCGGAGAGCGCAACCTGGGCCAGCGGATACGCGGCGTGGAACGTGGCGTCGGTGAAGCGTGGCAACCCGGCGTGGGGCAGCGTCGCGCCCGACCAGCCCTCGAACCCGGACGTGACTGGTCCTTCGAGACAGCGGGCGAAGGCCGTCGTCGGCATACCCGCACCCCGGATCGCGAAGAAGGCGTGCCGTGGCGCGAATCCTTTGGAGGGACGGTTGACGACTTCCCAGTCCCGCAGGTCGCCGCGTCCGCCCAGGGAAACCGTGCCCGTGCCGATGCCGCCGATCGGCATCGCGATCCGGTCGAGCTGGCGTCCGGTGTAGCTGCGAAGCACGGGCCAGTCCGGGGACAGCCACGGCTTGGGGTTGATTTGCGGTTCGGCAGTGCGCGCCTGGGTTGTCGATGCGTTGGTCATGGGTCCGCTCCCTTCGGCAAACGAGCCTGAATCCGATGCCGGGCACGGTAGGGCCGGGCGGGGATGCGGTCAAGATGCGTTCCGGGCAAGAGAAAACGACGGCCGCGCGTTGGCGCAGTCGTCGTTGTACTCGGTGTCCTCACTGCGGGATCAGTTCTCGAACATGACCTTGGCGGCTGCGGCTGCGGCGTCCTTGTCGATATCGGCGCGCCGGCGGTCGTTGCGGTACTGGTCGACCGCCGCCTGGACGGTGCCGAGGGCGAGGGTGGCGCAGCGGACGCGGCTCTTGACCACGTCGTCGCCCATCTCTTCCTTCATCGTGTGCGTCCCGAGTTCCTTGACCTCGTCCAGCGACATGCCCTGCACCATCTCGCTGATGATCGAGCCGCCGGCCTGGCTGATCGTACAGCCCTCTCCCTCGAAGCTGACCGCGCTGACCCGATCGTCCTCGATCTTGAGGTACATCGTGATCAAGTCACCGCAGCCGGGATTGCCGCCGCCCAACTGAACGTCGGCATCGTCCATCCGGTGACGATGCCGGGGATTCTGGAAATGATCCAGCAAGTATTCGATGTATTCCTGACGGTCCAAGATACGGCCTGACCTTTGGCTTTAACTACCGGCAATTCAATGTCGTAGGGGAGCACCTTGTGTGCTCCCGTGGTACCGCGACCCATCTGCATCGGGAGGACACACGGTCCTCCCGATGCAGATGGGCGCGGGTTCGGTTTACAACCCGGCCGTTTTCTCGACCGGCACGTTGACGAGGCTGCCGTACTCGGTCCACGAGCCGTCGTAGTTGCGGACGTTGTCGTAGCCGAGCAGGTAGGTGAGCACGAACCAGGTGTGGCTCGATCGCTCGCCGATCCGGCAGTAGGCGATCGTTTCCTTGTCGCCGGTGATGCCTTCGGCGCCGTAGAGCGCCTTCAGGTCGTCGAACGGCTTGAAGGTGCCGTCCGCCTGGGCAGCGGTGCCCCAGGGGATGTTCCGAGCCCCGGTGACGTGCCCGGCCCGCTGGGCTCCCTCCTGCGGATAGCCGATGGCGTGCATCAACTCTCCGCTGTACTCGGCCGGCGAGCGGACGTCGACGAGTGATGGCGATCCGGAGGCGACCTGCTTCAGTACGTCGTCGCGGAAGGCCCGGATCGAATCGTCGGGTTCCTTGGCGGTGTAGCTCGCGCGCTCGTGGGCCGAGGCGTCGCGGGTGTACTCGCGCCCCTCGGCTTCCCACTTGACGCGGCCACCATCGAGGATCCGGGTGTCTTCGTGGCCGTAGTACTTGAACAGCCAAAGGGCATAGGTCGCGTACCAGTTGTTCTTGTCGCCGTAGAAGACGACGGTGGTGTCGTTGCCGATGCCGCGTTCTTCGAGCAGCGCCTCGAATTCGGCTTTGGTCACGAAATCGCGCTTGACCTGGTCCTGGAGATCGGTGTGCCAGTCGAGCTTGACGGCGCCGGGAATGTGGCCGATCTCGTAGAGCATGATGTCTTCGTCGGATTCGACGACCCGTACCGACGGGTTTTCGAGGTTGGCGGCGAGCCATTCGGTGGAAACGAGCACGCCGGGGTTGGCGTATGCGGCGAATTTCTGGTCGGTCGCGGGGGCGGTGTCGGTCGATGTCATCTGCGATTTCCTCTGGGTCGTTCCCGTCATGGGAACCAGCTCGAGCGTTGAGGCTCCGGAGCCCGTCATGCGGGCGAAACCAACGCTTCCCTTAGGGTAGTAGTATACCCCGACTCAACCAGCCCCGCGTTCTGGATCGAGGAAACCCGTGCAATGCGCGATCGACCGTTCCGCAACCTGTTCCAGAGCGCCGGCTTGCGTCATGTCGATCCGGATCAGGCGATCGTTCCGGCGGAACCAGGTCTGCTGGTGGCGTACGAGGCGGTGCGTATCGAGCTTGGTGCGCTCGATGGCGTGCGTAAAGTCGTCGCCTGCGGCAACAGCCGGTACGAGTTGCCGGTAGCCGATGCTGGAAAAGGCCGGCAACGCCGGATCGTAGCCCCTGGCCAGGAGCGACCGGACTTCTTCTGCCAGGCCGTTGGCGATCATGGCGTCGACACGGACGTCGATCCGGGCGTAGAGCGTTTCCCGGGGCAGCCACAACTCGAACTCCAGCGGCCGGAACGGCACGTTGCCGCGGGCGGTCAGCTTGGAAAACGGGACACCGGTCGCCTCGAACACCTCGAGCGCGCGGATGATCCGGCGCAGGTTGGGGCCGGTCCGGGCGGCGCTCTCGGGGTCGACCGCCGCCAGCCGGGCCAGGATCGGCGCAACACCAATTGTTTCCGCCTCGCGTTCCAGTTCCCGACGGCGCTCCTCGTTCGGCGCCACCCGCGGAATGCGCCAGCCCTCGACCACGGCGTTGACGTACTGCGGGGTGCCGCCGACCAGCGCCGGAATCCGCCCGCGACCGTGAATGTCCGCGATTGCGTCGGTGGCCAGCTGCTGGAACCGGGACGCCGACATCGGCTCGTCGGGCTCCATGATGTCGATCAAATGGTGCGGCACGCGCGCCCGCTCCGCAGGGGTGGGTTTGGCGGTGCCGACATCCATCCCCCGATAGAAGGCTCTTGAGTCGGCGTTGACGATCTCGATCGGCAGGCGCCCGGCCAGATCGAGCGCGAGGCCGGTCTTGCCGGAGGCGGTCGGCCCCACAATCGCCAGCAACGGCGGGAGTCGCGGACTGCGAGATTGGTTCGCGGCGCCGTTCCCCTTTAGACTAACGTCAGCGTGCATCGCGTCCATTTCCACCTTCGCGCTTGACGTTTCGATGCCTGCGATCAGTGCATTTCCGCCCGCGTCTCGCCCCATCAGCCTCGGCGCATCTCCCAGGAGTTTCCTTTGCTCGTACGCCTGCTCACCCAATCGCTCAAGATTATCAGCATCCTCACGCTCTCGACCCTCGTCGTCGTCGGCAGCGTGACGTTCTTCAACTACTGGACCGATCGCTCGCGCGCCGAGGAAATCGGCCGCCCGGTCACGATCACGATCGTCGAGGAAGACGACGGCAGCACTGTCGCCAGCAAGCTGACCGACGCCGAGCTGATCAACTCCGGGTTCTATTTCGAGACCCGGTTCCGGTTCTCGGCCGACGCCCTGCAACCCGGTACCTACACTCTGCGCCACGGAATGAGCGTCTCGGAGATCATCGAGGCTGTGAGCGTGCCGGCCGCGGACGAACCGGACGCCACGATCGAGGCGCCGGGCGACGCCCTGAGCGTGACCTTCATCGAGGGCGAGCGGATCGAGCAGTACGCCGAAACGCTGGCCGAAGCCGGCTGGGAAGGCGATCCGCAGGACTTCATCGACGCCGCCTACAGCCCGGCGAATCCCGGCCAGTGGGACTTCCTGGCCGATTTGCCCGAGGGCGGCAGCCTGGAAGGGTTCCTCTTCCCGGACACCTACGACATCCCGTCCAACGACACCGCCCAGAATATCATCGATCGCATGCTCAACAACTTCGACGTTCAATTCGATGACTCGATGCGCCAATCGGCCAGCGATCAGGGGCGCAACGTCTTCGAAGTGGTGACCATGGCCTCGATCGTCGAGCGCGAAGCGGCGGCGGAGGAAGAGCGTGTCACGATTGCCGGTCTCTACCTCAACCGGCTGGATCAGGGCATGATCCTGCAGGCCGACCCGACGCAGCAGTACGCGGTGGGCACCGCCGATGACTGGTGGCCGGAGCTTGGACAGGATCTCATCGACCAAGCCTTCAACGAGCCGTACAGCACCTACAACTCGGACGTGAATCCAGCCTTGCCGCCGGGACCGATCGCGAATCCCGGCCTCCGCGCCATGCAGGCTGTGCTGCAACCCGAGGAGCACGAGTTCATCTTCATGCAAGCCAAAGGTGACGACACGGGCACACACGCCTTCTCGACCACGCTCGAGGAGCATGAGCAAAACATCTGCACCTACAATCCGACGGCTGAAAGCTGCACCGGCGGATCGACCGGCAACGACCTGGCGTCCATCTCGGTGTTGCCGGCGGCCGATCGCCGCTGGACGATCGCCGCCTGAGCCGGAGCGGGGAGGACTGATGCTCGTTTGTGGATTGATCGGCGACCCGGTCGAGCATTCGCTGTCGGCGTTCATGCACAACGCCGCCTTCGCCGAACTTGGGATCGACGCCCGGTACGACCTGTGGCCAACCAACACCGATGCCCTGCCACCCAGGCTCGCGTCGCTGAGGCAGGTCGATGTCCTCGGCGCCAACGTCACCGTGCCGCACAAGCAGGCGGTCATCCCGTTCCTCGACGAGGTTTCGGAAACGGCGCGGAGGATCGGCGCGGTCAACACGTTGATTTCTCGCGATGGACGATTGCTCGGCGACAACACCGACGCCTGGGGGTTCGGGCAATCGCTACAGGAGTTGACCAGCGGCGCCGTTCCGGCATCGGCGCTTGTCATCGGCGCTGGAGGGGCCGCCCGGGCGGTGCTGGTCAGCCTGCAGGACGCCGGCGTCGAGCGAATATCGCTCGTCAACCGCACCCACGCCACGGCCCAACGGCTCGCCGCCGACCTGAACGCCCCGGATCGCCCAACCATCCTCGCCGACGAGTGGTTGCGCCTCGCCGATCTCGCCCATGCGGCGCACCTCGTCGTCAACGCCACGTCCATCGGCTGGCACGGCGACGACCTGCCCTTCGACGCGGGCGTTGTCGACCGTTTGCCGGACGATGCCGTCGTATTGGATTTGACTTACCGCCAGACGGCGCTGCTGCGCCTGGCGGCCGCTCGGGGCCTTCGAGCTGGCGACG
>JBGTNF010000479.1:0-8191 GCA_041743205.1 Thermomicrobiales bacterium
GGCCATCGGCGCCGCGCTGACCCGGGCAGTCGGGTCCTGGTAGCGGGGCGGCAGGATGCCGGTGGCGGACGCGCGTTCACCCGTCGTTGCCGGCGTGCCGGGCGCATCGCGGGTCACGATTTCCACGGTCACGCGGGTGAGGTGGCGAACGTGCTCGTGCAGCACGCGCTTCACGTTGGCGACGACCGCCTGGCTCCCGGCCCGCGTTCCTTCCTCGGCGAGCGCGATGCCAATCTCCGCCTGCAATTCGTGACCCAGCCAGCGCACCCGTACGCTGGCGACATCCTCGACGCCGCTGACTTCGCTGACGTACTGCTCGATCTGGTCGACCACCTGGGGATCGACCGCGTCCATCAGCCGCCGCCAGACCCGCAACGAGGCGTCGCGGGCGATGAAGAGGATCGCCACGCCGATCAGGAGCCCGATGATGGGATCGAGGATCGGGAGCCCGAACGCCGATCCCGCTACCGCAACCAGCACCACCAGCGAGGTCAGGCCGTCGATCCGTGCGTGGAGGCCATCGGCGACGAGCGAGGCCGACCCGATCCGGTTGCCGGTCCGGATCTGGAACAACGCGACTGCCTCGTTGCCGAGGAAGCCGACCACGGCGGCGGCGGCCACCCAAGGCAGCCGGTCGATCGGCTGTGGATCGAGCAGCTTCCCGAACGATTCCCACAAAATGTAGCCCGCGCTGAACACGATCGAGAGCACGATCACGACCCCGGCGACATCCTCGGCGCGCCCGTAGCCATACGTGTAGCGGCGGGTTGCCACGCGGCGTGAAAGGTAGAAGGCGATCAGCAAGGGGATGGAGTTCAGCATGTCTCCGAAGTTGTGGACGGTGTCGGCGAGCAGCGCGACGCTGCCGCTAACGACCACGATCCCGACCTGGAGCAGGGTGGTTAGGGCCAGCGCCCCGAGCGCGATCCAGATCGTGCGGATGCCCTCGCCGGTGCCGAAGGCCGGATCGCCGCCCAGATCGTGTTCCGCGTGCTCGTGACCGTGCAGGTGGAAGATCGCCGCCAGCCAGCCAAGCGGCCCGCCGGGGTGGCTGTGTCCGTGGGAGCCGGATGTGTCGCCGCGCCAGGGTAAACGATGTGCCACGTATGCAACTCCTGCCTTGCCCAGCCACCAATGGTGAACTGGCCCCGTCCGCGCCATTCGCGACCGAGGGGCCAGGCGGGTCCGCTAGACTGTGGTGCAAGTCTAGGAACGCGAGACCGACCCGGCCGTTTATTGCCAACATTGGCAGGAAGCGCGAAGCGCATGACCCACGACACGCTGCTTTGGGAGAACGTGCTGCGGCGGGCGGGCCACCGGGTGACCCGGCAGCGCGGGGTCATCATCGATGCGGTTTGCGCCGGCGGTGGCCACGTCCCGCTGGGGGAGGTTTACGCCCGCGCCCGCCGCCAGGACCCGACGCTCGACCGCTCCACGGTCTACCGTGCGCTCAGGATGTTCACGGAGGTGGATCTGGTCGTGGCTGCCGACACCGGCGATGGCGAGACCTACTACGAGATCAAGCGGCCGCAATCGCATCACCACCTGGTCTGTCGCCGGTGCGGCTGTGAGCAGGAAATCGACGATTCCCTGTTGCAGGCGATGTTCGCGCAGGTGTCGCGCCAGCATGGGTTCACGGTCGCCACCGACCACCTCGTGCTCTTCGGGCAGTGCGCCGCGTGCCAGGGTGAATCGACCATGCCACGGTCGGCCGCCGCCCACTGAGCGGCAACCAGCAATTGCGTCAGGGCCGGGCTGGCTGGCCCTGTCTCGATCGCTGGACATCCGGAGCCGGGCCGGTTTCCGGCTCGTTCCGACGGCTGGACCACGGCCGATCCCGGGGAACAAGGATCGCCCGCCGACCAGATCGACGCGCGGGTCGCGGCGAAGACGCCGTTGCTCTCGGCCCTGCTGGTTGTGCGTGGCGGGCAACTCGTGGCCGAGCGCTACTACAACGGGTTCCAGGCGGATGACACGTACGCGGTCTGGTCGGTGGCGAAGAGCGTGACGACAATCGGCGCCGGCATCGCCTTCCGCAAGGGAGTGTTCAGCGACCTCGACCAAACGCTCGGCGAGCTGATGCCCGACCGCATACCGGCCGGGGCCGATCCTCGCGTGCGGGACGTCTCGCTTCAGGACCTGCTCACCTCGACCTCCGGCTGGGAGTGGGATGGCCCGATCAACTTCAGCCGTCACGACGAGACGGACGACCTCGACCTGGCGCTGACGCGGCCGATGATCTGCGATCCGGGCGACTGCTTCGAGCACAACAACACCAACGCCAACCTGCTCTCGTACCTGATCGGCACGATGAGCGGCGGCACGATGGCCGATTACCTGCAACCCCGGCTCTTCGACCCGTTGGGCATCGCCCGGCCCGAGTGGCTGGTGGCCGACGACGGCGCGAACCGGGGCTCGGGAGGATTGCTGATGACCCCGGCGGAGATGACGAAGCTCGGCTACCTCTACCTCAACGGCGGGACCTGGGACGGCGAGACGATCGTGGAGGAGGCGTGGGTGACGGCCTCGACCACCGAGCAGGCCAGCGGCACGAGTTCCACGAGCGGGGTCAATATCAGTAACGGCTCGGCCTACGGCTACCAGTGGTATGTTACGGAAGCATCCGGCTACCCCGCCTGGTACGACAACGAGTACGGTGGCCAGACCCTCTACGTCGTGCCCGGGCTCGACCTCGTGATGGCAACGGCGGTGGCCGGAACCGACGTCAATGCGCCGGACGACCAGCAGCCGATGATGCCGATCATCGTCGACCTGATTGTGCCCACGGTCATCAACGCCTGAGCGGGGAGGCGACAAATTCCGCATCCACGTCATTTCGAGCGCAGTCGAGAAATCTCTCGACGCAGCGACGTGGCCGCCCGGATCATTCGCGTCGGCACAGTCAGCCCGAACCCCCGGCTCACATCGTGCTGGCGGCCTGGGCGACGAGTTGGACCAGCAGGTCGTAATCGACCTCCTGGCCGTCCCTGATCTTGACCGTCTTCCGCTCCGGCGGGCCACCTGGCTCGAACACGCCATCCGGCGCGTCGAGGTCCGTGGCGTTGAAGACGGTCAGGCTGACCTGGGCCTTGGCAGGCGAGATCACCGCCAGGTACTTCCCGTCCTTGAGGAAATGCGGTTTCTTGTACTGGAGCCGCTCCTGCACATCGGGAACCGCCTGGTGAATCCGGTCGCGCAGGGCGTTGGCGATCCCGGCCTGCCACGGCTGAAGGCTGGCGATATGGTCGGTCACATCCGGGTTCATGGTCATTCCTGCTCCAATTCCTGCGTGGCGCTGGCCTGGAATCGCGCTCCGCATGGATGAGACGGTCCAGAATGGCTAAAGGACCGGCCACGACTCCTTGCGCATGGCGGCATGTCCCTGATACGCCAGGAATGCCTGCCTGTCAGGCTCCGGCCATTCGTCGACCGGTCCCCATTGCGTCACCGTCCAGGACACCCCCTGCGCGTCCAGTCGATCGCGAAACTGGATGCCGGCATCCCCTGCCCGCTTCATCATAATGTCGAGGAACCGCAGGAAGTGCTCGTACCGTCGACCCATCTCACCCGTCTTGATCCCGGCTTCCTTCGGATCCGGGTAGCCAGTGAGATTCATGGCCCGCTCGACCGCGGTCGCGCGATGCATGGGGAAGGCGCACGGGTCCATCGCCATGTGAAAAAACGACGTTTCGGCGATGTGGAGCCGCTGATGGGTGACCGCCACGACCTCGGCGAACTGGTCGAAGCGTTGGTGAACGGGGTTGTCCTCGTTCCAAAGGAACCGCAGCGCCAGGCTGGCCTGGTCGGGATCGGTTTTGCACCAGGCCAGGAACGGTTGGGTGGCTCGCCAGTTGGTCAGGTTGTTGGGTTTCGCGGTGACCGCGACGCCCAGGGCATCGACCCAGGCC
The DNA here is from genome assembly GCA_041743205.1 of Thermomicrobiales bacterium. Classification (GTDB taxonomy): domain Bacteria; phylum Chloroflexota; class Chloroflexia; order Thermomicrobiales; family UBA6265; genus JACCYX01. The sequence goes on from JBGTNF010000479.1 coordinate 3,909, forward strand.
GGATCGTTTTCGCGAAAGAGGCGTTTGGCGTTCAGCAGGCGCTCGGCGACCACAAGCTTGTAGTCGCGCTCGTACTCGTCGAACCGGTCGCTCACGTAGAAGCGATTGCTCCAGTAGAGGAACCGGTCCCAGCGAGTTTGCCCCTGGGATATGGCCGGTTGACCGTCGGTCGTGCCTGTCACGGTGCGCTCCGTTCGATATGATTCGGAGATGGAATCCTGCCGTATGCCAGCACGAAGCTATCGGTCGATGAACGCTCCCACCATCGCCTGCACCCGCTTGACCAGTTCCGGCGTGACGTTGCCACGGAGCCGACGAAACCGCAATACGCTTTGCGCCCGTGCCTGGTCGCACATGATGACCGATGGCTTGACCAACCCACCCTCGGGAGGATCGACCTTCAACTGATACCGAATGCCCCGATCCGTGCCAGTGATCGGCACGATAAAGTAGAGACCGTTTGGCGCCCGGTTGAAGTATTCGTTGGAAATGACAAGCGCGGGGCGTCGGCCCGCCTGTTCCGTTCCAATCTGGGGGTCGAGCTCCACGTCCCATACCTCACCTACCATAGGTTCGGGCGTAATGCTCACTGATCTCCTGCTCCTCTTCTGGCGTGTAATACGGCTCTTCGTTTTCCAGACCGTCGCCAGCCGTGGAATCCCAGCGCGTGACTTCGTCCTGGTAGTCTTTCCAGGCCACCGGATCCGCACGCAATCGAGCGAAATCGTCCTGGACGCCCTGCCAGAACTTTTCCTTCTGATATCGCTGGATGGCGTCCTCGATCACCTGACCTATAGGTCGGCGCTCCTCGGCGGAAATTTCCCGCAGCGTGGCGTGAAGACGCTCTTCCACACGAACGGTGCTGGCCATGCGTCACAACCTTTCCGGGCTTCCTCTAATCATCTTTAGTTCCCTGCGTCACGTTTTCAATCATACTGTTTACAACTCTGTGCATAACATTGTACACACCGAAAAGAACTCCGCTGGAAGGCGACGAGTGTTGCCCCTCACTTCCGCGAGCGGGGGTCGAGGGCGTCGCGGAGGCCGTCGCCGACGAAGTTGATCGAGAGCACGGCCAGCACGATCATCACGCCGGGCGGGATCCAGAGCCACGGCATCTGCTCCAGGATCGTGATCGACTGCGCCCCGTTGAGCATGTTGCCCCAGCTCGCGGTGGGCGGCTGGACCCCGAGCCCGAGGAAGCTGAGACCCGCTTCGAGCAGGATCGCGCTCGCCATCCCAAAGGTGGCGTTGACGATCACCGGCGTCAGCGCGTTGGGGAAGACGTGGCGGAAGATGATCCGCGCGCTGGTGGCGCCGGTTGCGACGGAGGCGACCACGAAATCACGCTCCCGCAGGGTCAGGAACTCGCCGCGCACCAGCCGCGCGATCGGCGGCCAGCCCAGCAGGCCGATCACGACCATCACGTTGATGATGCTGGGGCCGACGATCGAGACGATCGTGATGATCACGATGATCGCCGGGAACGACAGCACCATGTCGGCCAGGCGCATGATCACGTTGTCGACCCAGCCGCCAAAATACCCGGCCAGGCCGCCGAGGGTCGTACCGATCAGCACGTAGATGCCGACCGCCACCAGCCCGACCGAGAGCGAGACCCGGCCCGCGTAGAGGATCCGGCTGTAGACGTCCCGCCCCGCGGAATCGGTGCCCAGCCAGTGGTCTGAACTCGGCGCGGTGCGGTAGGCGGAGAGGTCGACCGCGTTCGGCTGCTGGCTGGAGAGCAGCGGCGCGGCGATCGACGCCAGGGACAGCAGCAGCAACATCGAAAGCCCGGCCACGGCCAGCTTGTGCCGCCGGAACCGGGTCCAGAAGCGGGGGGCCGTGCGGGTCGAGTCCGCGCGCTGGATCGCGCCTTCGGCGGCGGTCAGGTCGATGGCGCTCATGCGTACTTGATCCGGGGGTCGACGAAGGCGTAAACGACGTCGGCCAGCAGGTTGCTGGACAGGATCATGGTCGCCGCGATCAGGTTGATGCCCATCAGCAGGTTGTAGTCACGCGCCTGGACGGCGCCGATGGCGAGGCTGCCCATGCCGGGCCAGGCGAAGACCTGCTCGATGATGACGGTGCCGCCGAGCAGGGAGGGCACGTTGAGCGCGATCACGGTCACGATCGGGATCAGCGCGTTGCGGAGCGCGTGCCGGGTCACCACCCACGCTTCGGACAGCCCCTTGGCGCGGGCCGTGACCACGTAGTCCTGCTGGATCGTCTCCAGCAGGCTGGCCCGCGTGTAGCGGATGATGGGCGCCGCCTGGCCGAGTCCCAGTACCGTCGCCGGCAGCAGGATGTGGCTCAGCGAGTCCCCGAACGAGCGCGCCTGGCCGACGGTGTACATCCCGGTCGCAGGGAGCCAGTCGAGCTTGAGCGCGAAGACGTAGATCAGCACCAGCGCGAGGAAGAACGACGGGATCGAGACGGTCAGGAACCCGAGCAGGGTCAGCAGGTAGTCGACGAACGAATACTGCCGCAGCGCCGAGAGCACCCCCAGCGGCACGCCCACGAGCACGGAGACGGTGATCACCACCCCCATCAGCCGGAGGGTGGGGCCGATCCGTTCGCCGATCTTTTCCGACACTGGCAGCCGGTCCTCCGAGGAGAAGCCGAGGTTGCCGGTGACGGTTTCGCGCAGCCAGAGGAGGTAGCGGACCGGCAGCGGGTCGTTGAGCCCCAGCGATTCCCGCTGCTGCTCGACCCACGCCGGTCCCATGTTGGCCATCTGTTCGGGGTTCATGAGCGCCGTGACCGGGTCGCCGGGCGCCAGGTTGACGATGATGTACATCGTGACCGTGATGCCCAGCAGCACCGGCAGGCTGATCAGGAGCCGTCGCAGCAGGAATCGTCCCATGTGTCCAATCTTCCCGCGCGCGACAGGATTCGTAGGGGCCGCCCTGCGTGGCGGCCCGCGGACTACACAGATCCTCCACAACCGTCATTCCGACGAAGGAGGAATCTCGGCCCCGCTGGATACGCGAAGCGGTACGTTGGGGCCGACGAGCACATACCGGCTTCGCCGGGGGTCCCTCGCAGCCCGCAGGGGCAGCTCGGGATGACGGTTGGGAAAGTGTCACCACAAATGCGGATCGTAGCCGTCGCTACTCCGCCAGCGACCATTCCTCCGCGTTCCACACCCGGTTGTTGACATAGGCCGGGGCCGCGAATCCGAGCAGTCGATTGTTTACGGCGAAGTTGGTATTCGGCGACCAGAGGAAGATCGACGGCAAATCCTCATTCAGGATTTGCGCGATCTGGGTGTAGATCGCCTTGCGCTCCGGTTCGGTGCTGACCGCCGTGCCCTGGACGTAGAGCTCGTCGATCTCGGGGTTGGCGTAACGCACGTTGTTGGAACCGCCTGGCGTGAAGTTGTTGCTGTTGTAGTACCGGGCGCTGATGCTCGGCTCGGCCCCGTAGACCCCGCCGCCGCCGATGTAGAGATCGTAATCGGGCTCGGTGACCAGCTTGCGGACCAGCTCGGCGGAATCGAGCTGGAGCAGATTCGCGGTGAATCCCACGTCGGCCCACTGCTGCTGGATGATGGCGACCATGTTCTGGAATGTGGACGACTGGCCGGCCCCGTACATCATCTCGACCTCGAGGCTGGAATCCCACCCGGCTTCGGCCAGGAGCTGGCGGGCCATATCGGGGTCGAAGGGGTATTCGTTCAGGCCCTCGGGCACGCCCATCCAATCTGGCCCGAAGATGGGGCTGTTGCGGACCGTGGCCTGGCCCATGTAAAGCTGGCTGGTGATGTTCTCGCGGTCGATCGCGTACTGGAGCGCCTGGCGCACCCGCACATCCTGGAAGTACTCGCGGTCGAGATTGAACGAAATCGAATCCAGCGAGGGGCTCTCGATGCTGACGATCGTCAGCTCCGGGTTCTCCCCAAGCCGCTCCATATCGTCCAGCGAGACGGCAATCAGGTCGACGGCGCCGGCTTCCAGTTCGGCGGCGGCGATGTCCGGCAGGAGGATGCGCATGAAGATCCGCTCGATCGCCGGCGGATCGCCCCAGAAGGTGGGGTTGGCCTCCAGTTCGAGGAACTGGTCGCTTTCGTAGGTGACGTAGTTGTAGGGTCCGGCGCCGACGGTGGGGGCCAGGTTGAAGGGATCGTTGATCAGGTTTTCCGGGGCGATCTCGCCGAGGATGTGCATCGGCAGGATGCCAAGGCCGGTGAAATCGGCCAGCGTCGAGAGGAACGCCGAATTCGGCGCGGCCATCGTCAGCACGACCGTGTAGTCATCGGGCGCAGTCAGCCCCGTGATCGT
>JBGTNF010000480.1:0-7068 GCA_041743205.1 Thermomicrobiales bacterium
GATGCGGCGCGGCGGCGCGAGACGGCGGCGCGGGCCCTCCCGGAGATCGCCCGGCTCTACGAGGAGCTCGGTGAGGTTGACGCCGGCGATCCCGACACCGTCCCAGACAAGCGGCTCGAGCTGCTGTTCGCCTGTGCCCACCCGGCGGTGGATGCGTCCATGCGCAGCCCGCTGATGTTGCAGGCGGTCCTGGGCCTCGACGCCGCGCGCATCGCGTCGGCCTTCCTGGTTTCGCCCTCGACCATGGGCCAGCGGCTCGTGCGGGCCAAGACCAAGATCAGGCAGGCCCGGATCCCGTTCACCCTGCCCGCCCGGGACGAGATCCCGGAGCGGGCAGGTTCCGTGCTCGATGCCATCTACGTCGCCTACGGCGCCGGGTGGGAGGATGGGAATGGTCCGGGCCCGGCAACCGGGACCGATCGGTGGAACGGGCTGTTTCCGGAAGCGATCAGGCTCGCAACCGTGCTCACCGACCTCCTCCCGGACAACGCCGAAGCGCATGGCTTGCTGGCGATGATGCTCCACAGCGGAGCCCGGGCCGAGGCCCGGCGCTCGCCCGGCGGCGAGTTCGTGCCCCTCGACGAGCAGGATGTCACGCGGTGGTCCAGAACCCGGATGCTCGCCGCGGAGGAGCATCTCGCGACCGCGCTCCGGCTCGGGCCGGTTGGCCCCTACCAGCTCATGGGCGCCATCCAGTCCCTGCACAACCTGCGGGCCGTGACCGGCCAGACGGACTGGGCGGCCATCGCCGAGTTGTACGACGGCCTGGTCACCATGACGCCCACGGTCGGCGCGTACGTTGCCCGGGCCAAAGCCACCGCTCATACGCAGGGGCCGTTTGCTGCGCTCGCCCTCCTGGATGAGCTCCCGGCGGCGCGAATCTCCAACTACCAACCCTATTGGGTGGTGCGGGCGTACTGCCTTCGCGAAGCTGGCGATGGCGTCGGGGCGGTCGCGGCGGCGTCCCAGGCAATCGGCCTCACCAGCGATCCGCCAACCAAGCGCCATCTCTACCGGGAGTACCTTGCCTGATGGTGGACCTTTCCGCCGCCGTGGCCTGGGCCGAACCTACGACCGCAACGTCGGGAAGCGCCGGGCGATGAGCACGACAGCGACAAGCGAGAGCAGGCACGAGGCCACCATCGCCAGCGGCGTGCCGATCACGTTGGCCAGCCCGCCGACCGCGAGTTGCCCGACCGGCAGTACGCCCCAGGTCAGGAGCGAAACCGACATCACCCGGCCGCGCACGTCGTCGTCCACGCTGAGCTGGACGGCCGTCTGGTTGATCGCCAGGAACGCGGCGCTCATCCAGCCGGCCACGAACAGCAGCGGGGTGGCGATGTAGACGTTGGGCGTGACCGCGAAGACGAGCACGCCGATTGCGAACCCGGCCGCCGTCAGCAGTTGCGTTCCGGGCCGGTTGCGCAAGGCCGGGGTCTGCGCCACCGAAAGGGCTCCCGCCACGGTGCCGAGCCCGGTGCTGGCGAGCAGGATGCCCAAGCCAGTCGAGCCCATGTCCAGCTCGTCGCGGGCGAAGACCGGCATCAGGTTGATGTAGGGCATGACCAGCACGTTGGGGGCCAGGGCCAGAATCACCAGCGCCAGCAGGAAGGGTGTGCGGAGCACGATCCGGAACCCGAGGGTGAGGTTCTCCCAGCCGGTACCGGTCATTGCGGACGTGCGGCCCGTGCGGGCGGGCAACCGCCAGGTGGCGGTCAGGGCCAGCGCCTGCAGGATGGCGGCGACCGCGAACGTTTCCGGCACCCCGATCGTGGCGATCAGCACGCCGGCGATGGCGGGTCCCACGACGCGGGTCGCGTTCTGGGCCGCCGAATTGAGGGCCACGCCCACCACCAGGTCCCGCCGTTCCACGAGCGAGGGCACCATCGCCGTGCGCACCGGGAAGATGAAGGTCATGATCGTGCCGTAGACCGCGACCAGGACCAGCATCGACCACGGCGCGATGGCGTCCAGCGCCACCATCAGCGCGAAGAACGCGGAAATCACCATGACACCGCACTGCGCGATGAGCAGCACGGTGCGCCGGTCGAAGCGGTCGATCACGACCCCGGCGGGAAGCGAGAAGAGCAGCATCGGGATGCCGCCGGCGAACCCCGCGAGACCTACGAAGAGGGGAGAATCGGTGAGTTGCAGGGCGAGCCAGCCGACCGCGACCTGGTACATCCAGAAGGCGGTGTTGGTGGCGAGGGTGCCCAGGAGCAGGAGCCGGAAGACGGGGTAGTCGCGCAGGGCCTGGACCATGCCGCGCTCGGCGACCGCCTGGCCCGTTGCGTGGGGCGCCTGGGCTCCGTGGTTGGACCGGTGTTCCGCTTCCCCGAGTACTGCCACCTTGACTTCGGACCTCCGGCGCCGCCCCCATCGTACGTTCGACAAGCTCGCGTCAGGGTAGCACCTGGACGGTTGCCCGGAAATGACCCCTGGCCAGACGCACTCGCTCGAACGCCATTCGCTCCGTCAACAGGTCTCGCCCGCCCCGTTGTCATTTCGAGCGTGCGAGAAATCTTTGGTGGTCCGCTGCCCTCAGGCTTCGATGCCGTCGCAACAGGTTCCGCTGTGGTGGGATGCGCGGCGACGCGCGGCGCCGAATGAGCGACCGTTAGGCAACGCTTGCCGTTCGTCCCCGAAGCCCCGAGGATTTCTCGCACGCTCGAAATGACAATGAGGCCGACCTGCCACATGACGAACGGGGCGAGCCAGGCGGCTCGCCCCGTTCGTTCGATTGGACATAACAATCGACGATTACTCGACGATCAGGATGCCGGACATGTTGGGGTGGAACTCGCAGAAGTACTCGTACGTGCCAGGCGTGTCGAAGGTCTCGGTGAAGCTCTCGCCCTGGTTCAGCGTGCCGGTTTGCAGGAGTTCGCGGTCCATCGCCGTGGCGGTATGGGGCGCCGCGTCCATGTTGGTCCAGGTTACGGAGCCGCCAACCGGGATCGTGACCGTGCCGGACCCGAAGGCGAAATCGGCGATGTCGACCGTCACCGCGTCGCCGCTCGACGCCTCTGGCGTCGCCAGCGCGCCATTTGCCATGATCGTCACGGTAACAGTCGTGCTTTCGCCATCGTTGTCGACCAGTGTGGCCTGGCCCATGTAGCCCGAGCCATTGAGCTCTAGGAGTTCGATATCGAGCAGCCCATCGACCGGCTCGCCGGTCACGTCGCCGCAGGCAATGTAGGTCCCGATCTCCTCGGCGCTCAGGTGGACGTTGATCGCGTACTCGGCGGCGAGGATGTCCTCGAGCGAAACATCAACCGTGGTGACGCTCTCCGCGACGAGGTCGACCGCGACCGGGGTCGAGGACGCATCGTCATCAGGCGTCGCGATCGTCTGGCCCGGGAGCGCCACGTCGTCCAATGGGAAGACGACATCGCCCAGGGTGTCGCAGGCGCCGGTGTGGATATGCGCCGGACGCGCGACGCCCGCCGCCATGTCGTTAGTTGCCGATGGAGTCGCGTCCTGAGCCAGGCCCAGCCCGCCCCCGAACAGGAATAGCGCGAGTGCGGCCAGGAGTCCGAACAGTCGTGTCGCGCGGGTGTTAAGGTGTGCCACGGGCGTCTCCCTTTTCTTGCGATGTGCTGAACGACCGGGTAGAGCATCTAGCATACCGCGAAGCAGCGGCAATCCCGGCCACCGCCGCGCCGTCCCGGACTACTGGACGATGACCGTACCGGTCATGTCGGGGTGGAACTCACAGAAGTACTCGTAGGTGCCTGGGGTGTCGAACACCTGGGTGAAATCGGAGCCAGGCTCGATCGTGCCCGACTGCAGGACCGCGGGGTCCTGCCCGGTGGCGGTGTGCGGCACGGTGTCATTGTTGACCCAGGTCACCGATCCGCCCGCCGGGATCGTCACGGTTTGCGGCGTGAAGTCGAACTCGGCGATGCCGACGGTCGTGTCGCCTAGGCCGGTCAGCGCCGGGGTCACCCCTGCGTCGCCCCGCATCATGGTCATCAGCACCGTCGTCGTGCCGTCCCCGTTGTCCAGCAGGGTCGCCTGGCCGGTGTAGCCGGAGCCATTGAGCTCTTCGAGGTCGATGGTGAGGGAGCCATCGGTTGGCTCGCCGGTGACGTTGCCGCAGGCAATGTAGGCGCCGATGTTCTCGGCGCTCTCATGGACGTTGATCGCGTGCTCGGCGGCGAGAATGTCCTCCAGCGGCGCCTCGACGACCGTAATGCTTTCACCGACCATTTCCGGCAGCAGGCCAGGGGCGGCCGGGCTGGCGATTGGCTCGAGCTCGGCAGTTGGCGTTCCGCCAAGACCCGGCATCCTGACTTCGGCGAGGGGGTAGACCACATCACCGAGCGTGTCGCAGGGGCCGCTATGGATATGGGCGGGATGCGCGAGCGCACCTTCGATCCCGGGGGTTGCCTGCCCCAGGACGGCTCCGCCTCCACCAGCCAGCATGCCAATCGCCAACAACGCGCCCAACCATCGTTTCGGGTGTCCTGACATATCGTTCTCCTTTGAATGAATGTGGTCCCCACGCCACGCATGGGAACCGCCCTGCGCTTGATGATCCCTCAAGCGGCCAGCGTGGCGTCATGACCGGCGATGACACCACTGATAGCCATCGCGAACGCGTTGGCGGCAGCCAACGCCGCTATGGGACCGATCGTGCGTTCGAGCACGTCATGTCTCCAATCGGTGAGCTGAACTCCGGTCGAGCGTTCAGTTCGCCAGGTGATCAGGATTGGGGAGTTGCCTCCTGACCGGAGTCCCGGAGCGTGGGTAAATTGTCGATCATGTACACGGTTACACCGGTCGTGTTGTCGCCAAAGACCGGAACGTTGCCGGTATCGCGTTCGAATACGGCATACCCGAACACATCGGAACCTCCTTCCGGCGTCACACCCACCACAACCGTGTCGCGATCCTCCCATCCAGCTGATGTAGCGACCTCGGCACAGGCCAGCATCTCGCCGGAACCGCTGGACCCCGCATGAACGACTATGGCGCCGGTGTCGGTAAAGGGAGCGTCGTCGTCCCCTGGCGCTCCAAAGAGGTCATCAAAGGTTGCGTCAATTTCCCCATCGACCTTCCAGACCGTCGTGAGCGCACTGGATGGAAGATCTGGATCAGAGACGGCAATGATCTCGTTCCCATCGAGTGTTCCGTCTCCATCATCATCGATGCCTACATCAAGGACTCCATTGTTGTTCAAGTCCTCACCATCGTCGAGACGGCCATTGTCATTGAGATCTTCGTACAGATAGCCGTTCCCGGCAGCGTCGATCACACCTTCCGCCTCGACGTCACCCGACCCAATTTCCCCCGGGTCAAAATCCTCGGCGAAAGCACTGGCGCTGGCGTATTGGGCGTCGAGCTCAAGCATTCCCAGTTCAAACACGGGCTCAACTGCTCGCTCATTGCAATTGCCGTCGTAGAGCGCCACGGTGGCATCGGCCAGGTTGGCTTGGGCGGCGCCCCCTGCCGTGCCGGACACGAGGACCACAGCCGCGATCAAGATGGCGAGTGGTGCGAATCGACGGTTGCTCATATTTTGCCTCCCGTTCCTGTTTCAGGGTTGATTGCGTCACGGACCAGGGCACCCTGGTTTGGACAGTATGTGGCAGCGAACCCGTCGACAATGGAACCGGGCGGCCTTGGCCTAACCCCAAAGGGTGGCCAGACCGCGATATCGTCGACGTCATGTCCCGAGCAATCGGGCGATGTCGGCGGCGAAGCGGATTTCGGAATCGTCCTCCGGCGCGTAGCCGATCACCTGGCGGGCGTTGACGATGCTCCAGAAGGTGCGGGCGTTGTTCGAGACGCCGTAGAAGATGTGGAACGGTACGCCGTACGGGTCCTCGATTTCCGCCGTCTCGATGGATTTGACGAAGAGCTGGCTGAGGTCGCGCGGGGAGACGTAGCCGGCGAGGTCGCGGATGTATTGCGCCTTCGGGCGGTCCGCGAAGTCGGCGGCGTCGATCTCGCGCGGGGCCACGATCCGGATCTGGATCACCTCCAGCTTGCGGCCGAGCGTGCCGCAGGCGTAGAGGAAGCCGAGCGATTCGTAGGCGGCCTTGGCCCAGCCGTAGAAGGTGTCGGGGCGCGGGTAATCTTCCGGATCGACGCGGTCGCGGAGCCCGGCGTAGTACGGCTGCTCGTACCACTTCGCGGCCTGGTTGGTGCTGGCCGCGACGACGCGCCCGACGCCGGTGGCGAGCGCGACATCGTAGACGCGCTGCATCATGTCGACATTCTTGCGCTCGTCCTCATAGACGTGGTCGGGCCGGGGCCTGAGGTAGCCGGTGTGGACAACCGTGTCGACGCCGGTGAAGAGATCCTCAAGCGTCGCCCGGTCGGCCTCCAGGAGATCGACGATTTCGACGCCGCCCACGCGTTCACCGTCACGGTTCGTGGTCCGCACGTCGATGGGGCGGAGGTCGTAGCGCGTCCGCAGGTCGGGCAGCAGTTGGCCGGCGATGTAGCCGGTGGCGCCGGTGAGGAGCACCTTCTTGCGCTGGGAGGTCATTTGGGGATCATGCCTTTCGGTAGGGCGATGGAAAAGACTATCGTAACCGGCAGGCGTCTGGGTGGGCTGACATTCCGGGGAGTATGGCCGTCTCTACGAGCCCGCTGCCTTATAGTCCTTGCGCGGTCTGGACGAACATCGTGTGGCGCCCTCGCCAGCTCGGAGCATCTTGACGTCTCGTTCTGAGTTTGAGGCAGCTGGCGCCTGGGTCATCGCCAGGGTGGTGCGTTTGGGCTGGAGATACCGGTCGAGAAATGGTGGTTGAGGATGACGAGCCGAGGTCCGGGAGATGCGTGTTTCCCTTGACCCGATGACGCAACAGCGTCATCGGGTCACACTGCGATACGCCCAACGGTGATCCTGGCGGGGTTCTGGGCTAGGTCGTCCAGAAGCAGCCGCTAAGGGTATCGTTCGCGCACCCGTTTTCGCAGCCGGGGATGTTGCTGCAGAGTGCCTTTACGTTGACTTCATGACAGGGTTGGCACGAGGGGAACGAGTAGCAGCACCCGTAACTCCTGAGGGTCCAACCATAGGTTCCGTGGCATTCGACGACGGCATCCCGACAGTCG
>JBGTNF010000481.1:0-8636 GCA_041743205.1 Thermomicrobiales bacterium
CCAACGACGCGATCGTCTCGTTCGAGAATGGATCGAGGCGGACGATCAGGTGCCGGAAGCCCAGCCCTTCCAGCTCGTGCAGCAACGCCACGAACCCTTCCGCCTCACCCTTGAAGATGGTCGCCGGATCGCCCGCGAACCCGTCGCCCGCGAAGCCGACGGAAACCGTGCGCACGACCGTCGCTGGGTCGCGGCCGGCGGCGTCGAGTTTGGCGACCTTGCCCTTGAGCCCTTCGGTGTCGCCGTTCCACCCCACATTCCAGGCGTCGCCGTAGCGGGCCAGCAGGCCCAGCATCCGGTCTCCCGTCGAGCCGATCAGGATCGGCGTGACGTGACCGCTCGCGGCGCGGGGCAGGTTGACCGCCTTGTTCGCCTGGTAATACTCGCCCTGGTAGTCGATCGCGCCATCCCGCAGGAGGCCGTGAATGATCTTGATCGCTTCTTCGAACTGCGAGACGCGCGGCTCGAAGCGGAACCCGAATTGCTTGTACTCAGGCTTGCTCCAGCCGGCGCCCAGGCCGAGGATGAAGCGGCCGCCGCTGATGTCCTGGATCATCTCGGTCATCTTGGCGATCACGCCGGGGTTGCGGTAGGCCGTACAAGCCACCATTGGCCCGATCTGGATGTTGGGCACCGCGGCGGCGATCGCCGCCATCAGCGTCCAGGCGTCCCACGAGCCCCGCAACCCGGCGTCCGATTCGAAGCTGAAGTGGTCGGCGAACCAAAGCGCCTCGAACCCGGCCGCAGCGGCGAGGCGGGAGGCCGCCAGCTGATCCGCGAAATGCGGGTGGTTTGCGCCCGCTGTCGCCTCAGCCACCGGCACGGTCAGCGCGATGCTCGTGTCGTACCGCGTTTTCGGCCACAGGCCAGTCGCCAGGTTTGTGGAGTCGGTCATATGTTTCTCCTTTTAGATGACCGCAGCGGCGCACGACCGGTAGGGGATATCCAGCGGGGCCAACCTTGTGTCCTCCCGCGCAATCGATCGCCGCGTTGGCGCGGGCCGGCACACAGGCCGGCCCCTACGAGCGAGGGGATGGCGCAAGTTGCTACCTTGCCTGTTGCGTCAGCTGCCGTTGTTGAAGGCGTCCACGACCGGGGCCATCGCCGCGAGGTTCTCCGGCGTGCTCGGATCGACCCGGATCATGACGTGCTGGAAGCCGAGCGTCTCGAACTCGCGCAGGCTGGCGGCGACTTGTTCGGTCGTGCCAGTCAGTACGCTGGCGGGATCGCCGGCGTACCCGTCGCCGGCGATCGTGGCGCCCACGGTGCGGACGACCGTCGCCGGGTCGCGGCCCTCGGCTTCGCAGGCGGCGTCGAGTTTGGCGATCTTCGCCTTGAGGTCGTCGACGCTGCCGCCACCCGTGTTCCAGGCGTCGGCGAGACGGGCCAGCGATTTCACCATTCGATCCCCGGTCGAGCCGATCAGGATCGGGGTGGTGTGGGCGTTCTTCGCTCGCGGCAGATTGACCGCCTCGTTGGCCTGGTAGTAGGTGCCCTGAAAATCCACCTTGCCGTGACGCAGTAGGCCGTGGATGATCTCCAGCGCTTCCTCGAATTGTGAGACGCGCGGCTCGAAGCGAATCCCGAACTGGTCGTATTCGGGTTTGTGCCACCCAGCGCCGAGGCCGAGGATGAAACGCCCGCCGCTGATGTCCTGGATCATCTCCGTCATCTTCGCGATGACACCGGGGTTTCGATAGGCGGTGCAGGCGACCATCGGACCGAGGTACACGTCCGGGACGGTCGCCGCTATTGCCGCCATCAAGGTCCAGGCGTCCCAGGCGCCGCGCAGGTCGTCGTCGGTGGTGAAGCTGAAGTGGTCGTCGAACCAAAGCACTTCGAACCCGGCTCCCGACGCCGCCTGGGCCATCGCCAGCATGTCCGCGTACTGTGGCGTGCCGGTGTACAGCGCCCGCTCCGAGTTGGGGATGTTGACGCCGAGGCTCGTGGCCCGGCGCATCTTCGGCCACAGGCCGGTGGAGGCGCCGGCTTCGGCGTGCGTTGCGTTTCCAGAATCAGTCAATGTCCATTCCCTCTTGATGGCAGCCGATCCGGGATCGGTTGCGACGAAACGTCGTCCCTAATCGCGCTTGTAGAAATCCTCGATCACCGGCGCGATATCCTCCAGGCCGAGCGGCGTGCAGGGATCGAGACCGATGATGATGTGCCGGAAGCCAAGTTCCTCGAGTTCGTATAGGAAAGCGAGCTGCATTCCGGCGTCCCCGGCCAGGGCGTTCGGCCGTGAGCCGGTGTACCCCTCGCCGGCGATGCTGATCGCGACCGTGCGGACGACGGTCGCTTGGTCGCGCCCGGCGGCCTCGCAGGCGGCGTCGAGTTTGGCAATCTTTTCCGGCAGCCCCTCAGTGCTCCCGTACCAGCCCGTGTTCCAGGCGTCACCGTGGCGGGCGAGCAGGCCGAGCATCCTGTCCCCCGACGAGCCGATCAGGATCGGGGTGGAGGAGCCGCCCGCGGCGCGTGGGAGGTTGACCGCCCCGTTCGCCTGGTAGAAGTTGCCCTGGACGTCCACTTCGCCGTTACGCAGCAGCCTGCGGATGATGTGCAGCGCTTCTTCGAACTGCGACACGCGGGGTTCGAACCGAATCCCGAACTGGTCGTATTCGGGTTTGTGCCAGCCAGCCCCGAGACCGAGGATGAAGCGCCCGCCGCTGATGTCCTGGATCATCTCCGTCATCTTCGCGATGACGCCCGGGTTGCGGTAGGCGGTGCAGGCGACCATTGGCCCGATCTGGACGTTCGGCACGGCGGCGGCGATGGCGGCCATCAGGGTCCAGGCGTCCCACGAGCCCCGGAGATCGGTGTCCGACGTGAAGCTGAAGTGATCGGCGAACCAGAGCGCTTCGATGCCGATCCGTTCGGCGACCTGGGAGATTTCGAGGATGTCGGCGAACTGCGGCGTATCCGGGAAGGTCGCCCGCTGCGAGACCGGGACCATCAGGCCCAGGCTCGTGCGGCGACGCGTCTCCGGCCAGAACCCGGTGGCCAGACCATCAGATTCCGCCGCTGTTGCGTGTGAATCCGTCACTCATTGCCCTTTCGATGTTTGTTTCAATCCTCGCCCCGTCCAAAAACCGGGCACCAGGTCTGTCTGATTCCACGCTACCCCATGCCGGGCGCGCTGGGTAGGCGTTGTCGAACCACCAGCCACGCAAAGGGGGCATGTTCGGCAGCACCGCATGGGAACCTAACCGCATGGGAACCTAACCGCAATGGCGTAGGGTTGCGGAGCTTGCTCCGCCCATGCTACGGAGTCGAACCTCTCGGCAATGGTTCTGTCTCTCGAGTTTCGAATGGTTGACTGATGTTGCCAGGGCCGGGCGGAGCAAGCTCCGCAACCCTACGCAAACCGGAGAACGAGTCCACAGCCGTCATCGTAATTTTCGTTTACTCCAGGCTCATAGACCGCAGCCGCCAGGTCGAGAGGCCCACGCAGACGATGCAGATCACGACCGTGGTGACGATCACTGTCGTTTGGGCCGAGACCTGGGGCACCTCCACCCGGCGGTCATCCACCATCCGGACGAAGAGCGACTGCGTGAAGTGCCGGATGCTGATCGCCCGAATGCCGGGCAGGAACCGGGACAGCGCAGTTTCCCAGACGAAAACGTAGAAGACGCCGACCAGCAGCGCCCGCTGCATGACCATGCTCAACAACATGAAGAGCGACCCGAAGCCGATGATCGCGACCAGGCTCGACGCCAGCGCCGGCCAGAGCAAATCCCGCATGCCATCGTATTCGCCGAGCGCGGTGATCGCCCACGTCACGGCGATGCCCAGCCAAACGATCGGGACCATGACGATCAGGACGGCCAGCAACTTCTCGAAGACGATCTGCAACCGGCCGATCGGCTTGAGGGTCAGGTATTGCAGGGTGCGATCCTCGATTTCGTCGCCCAGAGCGGCCGTGGCCAGGACCAGCGTCGCGAGCGGCAGCAGGGTGGCCGCGAAGAGGTCCTGGTAGAGCAGGTTGGCGAATGTATCCCGGAGGTCGCGAAGGGACGTGTCGCCCGGCGTGAGCTGGACGATGACCGCCAGGACCGAGGCCAGCAGGGAGATCCCGAGCACCACGTAAATCGAGCGCGAACGGAGGAACTGGCGGATCGTCAGCCTGGTTATGGTCAAGGCCATCATCCCTATTTCTCCACGAGGTAGGAAAAGACCGAACCGAGCGATTCATCGGTCGGCTGCAATTCGTAGAGCCGCACCTGGTGTTGCTTGGCCGCCTTAGGCACGAGCAGGTAAAAGGCCCGGACGTCCCCCGTGGCGGCGATCACCCGGCCACTGGCGTCGATCCGCACGGAGTGGACCACGGGTTCGCCGATCAGGGCCGACGCGAGCTTGCGTGGATCGGAGGCGCGGATCCGCACCTCATGATCGTGAGCGTCGATCTTCTCGCGGATCGCGCGGAAGTCCCCGGCCGCCGCGAGCTTGCCGTTGACGATGACCAGGATGTTCTCGGCGAACCGCTCGACCTCGACCAGCACGTGCGAGGACACGACGACGGTCTTGCCGGAAGCGCCAAGCTCCCGGATGAGGCGGATCAGCTGGGCGCGCTGCACCGGATCGGTCCCGTTCAGCGGCTCGTCCATCAGGATCACGTCCGGATCGTGAACCAACGCTCCGGCGACCTTGATCCGCTGGCGCATGCCCTTGGAATAGCCGCCGACCTTGCGCTCGGCGGCCGATTCCATGTCTACGAGGTCGATCGCACGCTGCACCGCGGCGTCACGGTCCTTGAGTCCCTGAAGGGAGGCGTTGAGGCGCACGAACTCACGCCCGGTCAGGAACGGGTAGATGACTTCATGCTCCGACACCAGGCCCATCTTGCGATAGGTCGCGGTGTTGCCGCGCGGTGATTGCCCGTCGATCCGCACGCTGCCGGACGACGGCGCCTGGAGCCCGGCGATCATCTTGAGCGCGGTCGATTTACCAGCGCCGTTGGGACCGAGCAACCCGGTGACGCCGGGCCCGATCCCGAACGAGACATCGGAGACGGCCACGATATCGCCGTACCATTTGGATACTTGCTGGAGTTCGATGGTCGCGGTGGCGGACGCCGTTCCCATGCCGGGTATCTCCAGAACCTCGCTGCTATCCACCGCAGATTCATCGCGGTTTCGCTTTTTCCGGAACATTGCCACGCCCTCTACGGTCCATTAACCGCCGTCGCCCATCAAGACCGTTTGTCATTCCTCGCAGCCCGCAGGGGCAGCTCGGAATGACAATGGAGACTACGATTCGTCGCGGGGGCTGTATCGCCACCGCAGGATGAGGATGCCAAGCACAACCAGGGAGAGGACGTACCCAAGGTACACCGGCAGCGACAGGTCAGCCCGCTCGATCGCCTCCCAGTCGCCGGCGTCATGGAAGAGATGGTTCGAGATCGCGACGAACGTATCCTGGAAGCTGAACAGGATCAGGTAGCGGCTCCAGTCGTATTCCTCCAGGAGTTCGAGCCCAACGTTGGCCATGCCGGTCAAGATCACGAAGCCGATGACGATGATGGTGACCGCGACTCCCTTGCGGTCCGTGAATGACGAGATCATGAGACCGCCGGTGCCAAGGACCAGGGCGATCAACGCCCCAACGAACACCACGCGCCAGAGGTCGCCGATGTTGTCCCGCATGGCCTGCCACGGCGAATCGCTGACGAGTTGCCGGCCGAACCAAAGGATGACGGAGGGCACCATCGAGAGGGTCATCGTCAACAGCGTCATCGCCACGACCTTGGCCAGCACGTAGTCGAAGCGGGCGATGGCGCGGGAGAAATAGAGCGGCAACGTGCGTTCCCGCCGGTCGACGCAGAGCATTTCCGGAGCCGCCGTGGCGACGAAGATGCCGACGATCAGGAAGATGGCCGCCAGGTAGTCGGAGTAACTGGCGAACCCCGCGTCAGGCACCAGCGCGCTGATCCCGATCATGATCACCAGCGGAATCACGGCGGCGGTGTAGAGCAGGAAGGGCAGGATCTTGGCGACCCAGCTCTTGCGAATGCCGAGCGCCCGTTTCATGGAATAGCCAACCAGGGACCGGAATGCCTGCTTCCGCCCAAGCCGTTCGCCCGTGTAGTGGGCGTACCCGCGGTCGAAGACCTCGCCGTAGCGTCCGGCCGGCGGGGTGGTATTCGGGCTATCGGCTGACATCGTTCGCCTCCCGGGCCGCCCCCACATTGCCCAGGTAGATGTCTTCGAGCGTGCGCGAGCGCGAGCGCAGGGACCGCAGCGGTACATCCTGGAATACGGCCAGGTCACGGATCAGGTCATATGCCCGGTCATCATCATCGTCAACGATCATTTCATCTCGCCCAAGTTCCACATCGTTGGTTCGGACCTCCACTCCCTGGCCCCGCAACTCGTTCGCGAAGGCAGCTGCGTCGCCATCGATGCGGACAATGATCTGGCCCCGTATCGTTTCCATTTGCCGAAGCGACTGGGCGGTTACGAGTTTGCCTTCATCCAGGATCACGACGTAATCGCACACGCGCTCGATGTCCTCGAGGATGTGCGACGAGAAGACGACGGCGATGCCGAGGTTACGGTAAATGCGCTCGACGAGTTCGAGCATATCTTCACGTCCCTGGGGATCCATACCGGCCGTCGGCTCGTCCAGCAGGACGAGGTCCGGGTCGTGCACGATCGATTGGGCAAGCTTGACACGCTGCCGCATGCCCGTCGAAAAACCCTTGATCAGGCGATAGCGTTCCTCGGAGAGCCCAACCTGGTACAGCACATCGGCCGCCCGCTGGCGCGCCTGGCGAGCGGGGAGCCCGCTCATTTCGGCCATGTGTCCCACGAAATCGGCGGCGGTCGTGGACATAGGCAGGGCATCCGCTTCGGGCATGTAGCCCACGTGCTCGCGAACGCTTGTACCCTGCGTCTGGGTGTCGAAGCCGACGACCGATGCCGAACCGCCATTGGGCTTCGACAACCCCAGCAGGATGCGGATCAACGTCGTTTTGCCGGCCCCATTGGCGCCAAGCAAGCCGACCGAGGCGTGGGGAATCGACAGGGTTACGTTGTCCAGGGCGACGAATCGCTTGAACATCTTGGTGACGCCACGAACCTCGATTACCGGTTTCACGGGCGGCGAAGGGGTTATGGCGCTCTCCGGCGCGGTCATCACCATTTGATTGACGGCCCTTTTTCTTGAACATATCCCGCCAACCTCGTGCCGTTGGCATGACTCATCCTCCGGAAGAGTGTACCAGTCCAGCCCTGCCCCCTGGCGCAGCCACTACATCGTTCCTCACCTGGGTATCCCCTGCCCGCATGGGCAGGAGCCCTCCTACTCGATTTCGGGATACCTTCCGCAATTGTTGCGCCCTAGACTTCTTGAAAGAACGTCAACGATCGCTTACGTCACCGTCGCCGGTTCGATCCTGGTCACTCCGGGATCCCCGGTGATGGACCGCACGCACCCAGGAGTGTTCCCCATGACGCAGAACCTTTCCGCCGGCCAGGTCGGCAGCACCTTCGCTGATGCGGTCGAACGAGTGTCTCCCGGCATCGTTGCCGTCCTTGGCCGAAAGCGGCTACCCGCCACCGGCACGGTTTGGCACACCGACGACACCAGTGCCGTGATCGTGACCGCGAGCCATGTCATCGAGCGCGAGGAGCAGCTCTCGGTTCGTCTTGGCGACGAGACCGAATTGCCTGCAACCCTGCTGGGACGGGACATGACCCGCGACCTGGCGGTTTTGCGAGTCGAGACGACTGCCCTGGAGGCAGCCCCAATCGCGGACGATGAAACCCGGGTCGGGACGTTGGCGATGGCGGTTGGACGGCCCTTCGTGACATCGACGCAGGCGTCGTTCGGGTCGGTCGTGTTCGTCGGGTCGCTCCGGTTTCGGCACTACCCAACCGGGCAGATGATTCACGCCGATCCCACCCTCTATCCGGGGTTCTCGGGCGGTCCGCTCATCAACGCCTCGGGTGAGGTGCTCGGCATCAATACCTCGGGTTCACGCCAGTCCGGAAGCATCACCATTCCTTCCCCGCAAATAAGCCGCATCGTCCGGGATATCGTGGAGATCGGGTACGTGCGCACGGCCTGGGTGGGAATCACCGTACAGCAGGTCGATCTGCCCGAACGCATCCGGGCCGATCATCCGGACCAGCTCACCGGCGTTCAGGTGCTGAGCGTCGAGGCACGCACACCCGCGGAGACGGCGGGACTGTACGTCAATGATATTCTGGTGACAGTGGACGGTCAGCCACTGGAAGATGCCATCGATCTCCAGCATATCCTTTGCGACGAACTGATCGGCGAGGCCATCACGATCGTTGCCTGGCGAGGCGATACCCGGCACGAGGTAAGCGTCACCCCGGTCGCCAGGCCGGAGCAACCCCACAGCTGATTCGGCCTGTCATCCATTGGAGAACGCAGATGTCTTCAACCTCCCCCGTCGCCAGACCAACCCCGATCACCGCGCTCAACGAGCGCGGTGAATCGATCTTCCCGAGCCGCCGGGGATTGGCCAATATCCCGGGCCCCCGGGCAAGCGCCCGCCGGCTCGTGGTCGGGATCGTCGCTGCCTATCCGTCGATGCGCGCCGGTCTCGGCGCCCTCGTCCAGAGCGACATGAGCCTGACCGCGTCGGCGATCGCGCCGGCCGCCCT
>JBGTNF010000482.1:0-4624 GCA_041743205.1 Thermomicrobiales bacterium
CGTCGCCCGCCCGCCAGGTCTCGATGCGAACGAGGTCTTCGATCGTTCCAAGCCACGCCGGCGTCCCAATCGAGACAACGGGTGTAGCCTCGGGTGAGGCGGTCTGGGCGGCGGCTCTAGCCCCGGTATTTGCCAGGCCGCCGGCGAGCGTCGC
This sequence comes from Thermomicrobiales bacterium, assembly GCA_041743205.1. GTDB lineage: Bacteria > Chloroflexota > Chloroflexia > Thermomicrobiales > UBA6265 > JACCYX01. The sequence continues at coordinate 155 of JBGTNF010000482.1, forward strand.
CAACCCGGGAGCCAGGACGAGCGTCCGACGATCGAGCTTGTGCCGGGACAACGAGGATGTTCGCAAGTCACGTTCCATGGTGTCGAAGCTCCCTGTCGCGCACGCCGTCCGCTCTTCCGGTCAAGGCCCCATTTCGATCGCAATCATCGCATCGATGGCCAATCAGGACGAGGGCTGACCGGATTGGCGTTCATCATCGAGGTCGCCCGCAATCGTGAGGCGTACGTTTCGAAACGGAGGAACTTGATGGATGTGCTCGATCGTTTGCTGGACCACGACCGCTGGGCGACGGACCAGCTCCTGGACTTGAGCCGTGGCCTCACCGACGCCCAGCTCGACGAACCGTTCGATATCGGCCACCGGACGTTGCGCGCCACCTTCGCGCACCTGATCTTCAACGTGGCGGCGTGGACGGCCGGCATGAACGGCCAGGCGACGGCTGCCGTCGATGACTCATCCGTGGCGGCCCTGATCGAACGCCACGCGGACGCCTTCGACACATTCGCCGCCTTCGCCCACCAGATCCGCGACGCCGGGCGCCTGGACGATACGTTCGACGACAGCTTCGGCGGCCAAATGACGTTCGGCGGCGCGATCCTCCACGTGATCCTCCACGACGAAGATCACCGCACCGAGGCGCTGCACATCCTGCAACGCCTGCGTGGACCCGACATGCCTGAAATCGAGGTCGATCACGGGCTGTGGGATTTCAAGCGGCGCGGCCTGTAGCCATCACGAAAGCGCCGCCCGAACATCGTCGCGGTTGAGGTTTCCGACGCACCAGCCGAAGTGCCCGTCCCTGCCGTCCTCAGAATAGGCGTTGCTGGTCAGCAGGGCGTACAGCGCCCTGTAGATGAGGAGTCGCTGGCGATCGAACCCGTGGCGATCCACGCAGATGGACACCAGGGAGTCGTCGGTTTGCCGGAAGTGCTGGCCGTAGAGGTTGTAAGAGCCGCAGGCGATGGTGGCGTCGAACGCGGTGTCGCCCACGTGGCTCAAGAAGCCCCAGTCGATGACCGCGCTGACGGAGCCGTCTGTCCCGATGAGGATGTTCGGTGGGCACAGGTCGCCGTGGACGGCGCTCCGTCCGGTATTGGGCAGCCGGGTTACCTGCTGGATGGTCCGGTCCAGCACCCAGTCGAAATCAGTCACCCACCGCCGCAGCAGGGCGCCATACCGCTCGACGTTACGCCGGACGATGTGCAGCAGGGTCGGCGTCGCGTTGTGCGGTGGGATCGCCTCCAAAGGGTGAATCCCGAGGATGGGCAGGATGGGCCGCGCATCCGGGACGGGATGATCGCGCAACGCGGTCAAGACCGACATCACGGCGTCGGTCGCGAATGTGGGCGGCTCCCGCTGGTCCCGGTCCACAAGATCGATCAACGGCGTTCCGTGCAACGCTCGCTCGATCGAGACGGTTCCGCCCGGGAGATCATGGATTTCAATGATTCGCGGCGTGGCGAACGGCAGGTCCAGCGTGTCCAGCATTAGGTAAAAGGTTTGCAGCGGCGCCAGCTCATCCGGTTTCTTTGCGAGCCACACCTTGGCCACGAGGTCATCGCCAATGTCGAAGACGTGACCCTCCATACCCGAACCAAGGGGCCCAACCGTAGGCCAGCCCGACTGATTCAAGATCTGGCGCGCATCATGAAGCGTGATGGGCATCGGCTGCCTTCAATGCATTCCTGCAGGTGACGGAGACGGGCCTGCATTCGCGCTGGATTGTGAGGGATCCATGGGCATGCCGACCCATCGGCACGCGGGTTGATGACATCTACTCTACAGTGGGGCCCAAACGAGAAAGAGGCGTTCCATCGCCATTTGCGATGGAACGCCTCTTTCGAGCGGAAGCGCACGTTGCGCCTCAAGGAAACATTTCGCCGAAGGTCACGCCCCATTCGGCGCGATGTTCTGGTTGACCCGGAACAGGTTGGTCGGGTCGTACGTGGCCTTGATTGCGGCCAGCCGGTCGTAGTTGGGGCCGTAGGAAGCACGCACCCGGTCCTGGCCCTCGTCCTGCTCGTCCATCATCATGTTGACGTAGGCGCCGCCGGCTGAATGGGGATGCAGCGCCCCCCAGTAGGCTCTGGTCCAGGCGATCATCGCCGGGTTGTCGGCGGGATCCGGGCTGACCCCAACCATGACCTGGCCCCATTTGGCGTCACGGTAATTCCAGGCGGTCGCGTCCGGGGCCACCCGCCCGGCTGCGCCGTCGATGGGATAGAGATGCATCGTCGACTGCGGCGTCGGCATCGTGTTCCCGAACTCGACGTGATGCGCGATCGCCTCATCCGAGAGTTCGTTGACGAAATCCGCCTTCCAGTACCAGTTCTGGCCCGGTGGGTAGAGCCCATCGAACATGCCCTGCAAGGCCGGGTGCGGGATCGGCCCGACCCAGTCGAGGACCGGTGGCCCGAACTTCGCGCGAATCGGCGCGAACACCTCGTTCGCCCCGTCCAGCGGGCCGGTGTAGCACCAGACGATGGCGCAGATCTTCTGCCCATGCAGATGCTCCGGGAACGGTTCCCCCGCCGGTACGGTGTGAAAGGCGAAGAAGCCGCTGATCTCATCGGGAGCCTGGGTAATGAACTCACGGTACCAGCGCATGATCTCGGTTGCCTGATCGATCGACCAGAACATCGGTCCCGCGTAGACCGTGTCGATTGGGTGCAGCCGGAAAACGAATGAGGTAACGACACCGAAATTGCCGCCGCCGCCCCGGATCGCCCAGAACAGGTCGGGGTGCTCGTCCGCGCTCGTCGTCACGAACCGCCCGTCGGCGAGGACGACGTCGGCCTCGATCAGGTTGTCGATCGCCAGGCCGCACTTTCGCGTCAGGTGACCGAGACCGCCGCCCAGCGTGAGCCCGCCCACACCCGTGGTTGAGATGATGCCGCTTGGCGTCGCCAGGCCGAAGGCGTGCGTCGCGTGATCGACATCGGCCCAGGTGCAACCGCCGGCGACTCGCGCCGTTCGCCCCACCGGATCGACGCGGACGCCTTTCATTGTCGAAAGGTCGATCACGAGCCCATCGTCGCAGATCCCCAGGCCGGGGCCATTGTGTCCCCCGCCCCGGACCGCCACCAGCAATCCGTGATCCCGCGCAAAGTAGATGGCCGTAATGACATCACCTGCATCAGTGCAGCGCGCGATCAGGGCGGGACGCTTGTCGATCATCGCGTTGTAGACCTGACGCGCCTCGTCGTAGCCCGGATCATTGGGCCGGATGACGTCCCCACGCATCGACGCCATGAATTGTTCGACTGCGGCGCTGGACAGTGTCGCAGTGGGTGACGACGTTGCGATGGCCATGGTGTTGATCTCCTTCTTGTCGTTACGTAAAGCCGGGAGTAACCCCGACGTTGCTCCAATGAGGTCCCAGTGTGCCGGAGCCGCCCCGGTCACCTGTTCATCCTGAGGCGAGCTGGCGCCGAACACATCGCCAGCGGATAGGTATTCGTGAGGCGCAGGGTTAGGTACGGACGTCAGGAAAGATCGTGGTGGATCGCGTTCGCGGCGGCTTCCCGGCGGCTGCCGACCCCAAGCTTGGAGAGGATGTGCTTGACGTGGGTGGAGGCCGTGTAGCGGCTGATGAAGAGCGTTTCCGCGATTTCCTTGTCGGTCTTGTGCAGCGCCAGCAGGCGCAACACGTCCACCTCCCGCCTCGTCAACCCGTTGGGAAAGGACTCGACTCCCCGCGTCGCCGCGAGCCGGGCCAGCTGCGCTTCGGCCCGGGCCAATGCCGGCGCCGCGCCGAGACGAACGCAGCGCTCGCGAACGTCCTCCAGCAGGTGGCCCGCGCGCTCCGCGGCGCCTCTCGCGAGGAACATGTCGGCCATCACAAGGAGCGTCAGTGTCCGTTCGAACGGGGCGGCACAGGCGTCAGACAGGTCGAGCGCTTCCGAAAGATGTGTTTCCGCTTGCGTGAACCTCCCGGTCGCATTGTCCATCTCGCCCAAGAGACGGTGGGCGGCAAGTCGTACGAGCGGCTGATCCGGCGTTTCAGCCAGGCCCAGTGCCTTGCCTGCGTGCCCGCGGGCTCGCTCGGCGTCACCATTTGCGTGATGCCACCGCGCCCAGGCGACGTGACCTTCAGCCCGACCGAGGGTGCTCCCGCTCCACGTTAGCCAACGATCGTGCGCCTCGATCCAGGCTTGAGCGCCGGCAACATCGCCGGCATCGAGGGAGAGGTCGGCCGCCAGGCGCTGGAAGAAGAGGCCCTCTTGATGGATCGTGTCTCCCGGTTCGGTGTCCGGTCCGTGGGCGAGCAGCAACTGGACCTGGTCCCAGGCGTGGGCCGATTGTCCCCGGTGACGAGCGAGCGTCGCGGCCGTAGCGGTGAGTTCGCGCCGCAGGTAGGCATTGCCGGGATCGGGAAAATCGCGCAGGATCCGGTCCGCCTCGTCCCAATCGCCGTCGAGGACCAGGCAGCCAAGACAGGCCAGGCGGGGTGAGACGCCCGGACGGAGG
>JBGTNF010000483.1:0-3336 GCA_041743205.1 Thermomicrobiales bacterium
ACGCTTACCCTGGTTCGGGAGCGTGGCCGGCTGATGGCCGAAGCCGGCGCGGCGCGGCCCGGCGGGATGGCGGCCGTGCTCGGCCTGGACGAGGCCGATCTGGTCGCCGTCTGTGACGAGGCGTCATCCGAAGGCATCATCAATGTCGCCAACGCCAACTGCCCGGGCCAGATCGTGATTTCGGGCGAGGTCATCGCATTGGAACGGGCGATGGACCTGGCGAAGGCGGCGGGCGCAAAGCGGGTCACTCGCCTGCCGGTATCGATCGCCTCGCACTCGCCGCTGATGGAAGATGTCTCCCGCCACCTGAATTCGCTGACCGACGCCCTGCCTTTCCGGGACCCGGCCTTCCCGATCGTCGGCAACGTCTTGGCTAAGCCGCTCACGACTGTGGCGGAGATCCGGGCCGACCTGGAGCGTCACGTCGAGCGGCCGGTGAACTGGATCGGGTCGGTGCAGGCGATGATAGCCCTCGGCGCGGACACGTTCGTCGAGCTTGGCCCAGGAACCGTGCTGGGCGGGTTGATCAAGCGGATCGACCGGGGCGTGAAGACGGTGAGCATGACCGACCTCGGCATCTGAATCAGGGCCGCCGTTCGCGCGCGCCGGCGAATCCCGGTACCATTGCCGCGCATCGGGGGTGGAAGGCTGTTGTTCGCACGCCGGAAACGATGGCGTGTCGTTGGTCTGCTGCCGGGCTTTTCGTACGGGCACCCATGATGTTCAGGGTAGCCTCCCGAAAGATTTCTCGTTCCTCGAAATGACACATGTGGCGCGGCCCGCTGGCTGGCGCACGAAAGGATATCGCTGGTGACTCGGGTGGTTGTGACAGGAGCCGGCGCCGTGACGCCGCTCGGCATCGGCGTCGATGCCTTCTGGTCCGGATTGACTGCGGGCCGCTCCGGCATCCGCACGATCCAGCATTTCGACGCATCCGACCTGGCGGTCCGGATCGCGGGGGAAGTGCCCGATTTCGTGGCCAGGGATTTCATCGACTTCAAGGCCGCGCGCCGGATGGATCGCTTCGCCCAGTTCGCGGTGGCCTCGGCCCGCCAGGCAATCGAGGCTGCCGGGCTGGAGATCACTGACGAGAACCGCGAGCGGATCGGGGTGATGGTCAACACCGGCGGCGGCGGAATCGGCACGATCGAAACCGAAGTCACCAACCTGAACCGGAACGGTCCGAAGCGGGTCAGCCCGTTCCTGATCCCGCTCTTCGCGCCGAACATGGCGAGCTGCCAGATCGCGATCACGTTCGATATCCACGGCCCCACGGTGACGTCCGTGGCGGCGTGCGCGGCGGGCGTCCAGGCGTTCGTCGATGCGATGCACATGATCCAGCGCGGGGACGCCGACGTGGTGATCGCCGGTGGGACCGAAGCCGGGATCACGCCGGTCGCCATCGCCGGCCTGGCGAATATGGGCGCCCTCTCGACGCGCAACGACGACCCGGCGAGGGCCAGCCGCCCGTTCGACAAGGGACGGGACGGCTTCGTCTTCTCCGAAGGGTCGGCGGTGTTCGTGCTGGAATCCGAGGAGCACGCCGCGCGGCGCGGGGCCAGCGTGCTTTGCGAAGTGGCCGGGGGCGCCTATACGTCCGACGCCTTCCACATCACGGCGCCGGACCCGAGCGGCCGGGGTCAATCGGCCGCGATCCGCAACGGCCTGAAGCGGGCCGGGATCGGTCCGGAGGATGTCGATTACGTGGCGGCGCACGCGACGGCGACCCCACTGGGTGACGTGGGCGAGACGAATACGCTCAAGAACGTGTTCGGCGATCACGCCGGCGAACTGGCGATCTCCGCCAACAAGTCGATGCTCGGCCACCTGCTGGGGGCGGCAGGCGCCGTTTCCGGTCTGGCCTGCATCCTGGCGATCCGCGACGGGATCATCCCGCCGACGATCAACCTGACCGAGCCGGACCCGCAGTGCGACCTCGACTACACGCCGAACGTAGCGCGGCACCGAACGGTGGACGTGGCGATCGCCAACGGCTTCGGGTTCGGCGGCCAAAACGCGTCAGCGGTGTTCCGCCGGGTTTGATCCGGGCCGCCGGGAGTTACAGCAGACCCGCCTCGGTCAGGAACGTGCGGGCGACATCGATCGAGGCCAGGCCCTCGACATCGACCTGGCGGTTGAGGCCAGCCATGGTCGCGTCGTCGATTTGGCCGGAAAGCTGGTTGAGCACCTCGGTGAGCGCCGGATCGTTTTCCAGCAGCGTCCCGTCGACGACCGGCGCGGCGAAGTACGGCGGGAAGAAGGCGAGATCGTCCTCCAGCAGGACGAGGTCGAGGTCCGGCAGGCGGCCATCGGTGGCGTAAGCGGCGATCACGTCGACTTCGCCGCTGGCGATCGACTCGTACATGAGCGCGGGTTCGCCCGACTGGACTTCGCCGAACTCGATGCCGTAGGCCGCTTCCAGGCCCGGCAGGCCGTCTTCGCGATCCGGAAATTCGAGGTCGGAGCCGAGGACCAGATCGCCGGACGATGGCGCGATATCGCTGACGGTTTCGAGGTCGTACGCCTCGGCGGTGGCAGCCGTGACGGCGAGGGCGTACGTGTTGTTGAACCCGAACTCATCGAGCCAAACGAGCCCGAATTCGTCGAGGTATCCCGCGGCCACAGCGTCCCAGGTCTGGTCCGCGATAGAAGTTGATGCTGCCGGGGTCGCCGTTCCGCCTCCTGCCGCCGCAGGCACCGGCTGGCCGAGAACGGAGACGAGGCCGCCGCCGGTGTATTCGACGTAGAGATCGATCTCGCCCGCGACCAGGGCGGCGTGGGCGTCACTGGTGACGCCGAGATCGGCGCGGCGCTCGACCGCGTAGCCGGCGTCTTCGAGCAGCAGGGCGAGTATGTCGCCGAGGATGGCCGACTCGGTGAAGCTCAGCGAGCCCACCACGATCGCCGGCTCGTCCTGCCCCAGCGCGGCCCCGGCTGGACCGGCGACGAGCCCGAAGACAACCAACAGCGCCAGCACCATGTGCCTGAGGTTTCTCATGCCGAATCCGCCTTGCCTACTAGGTCATCGATCATCCTGTCAGTCCCGTTGCCCTACCCGCGATCATACCGCCTCACCGGCTCTGGCACGAGGGCCCGAGGCCGATTCCGGCCAGGCCAAAGTGAACGCTTCGCCGGTGACGAAGACCTTCCGCCAGGTATGCAGGGGCAGCGCGCCCGGCTACTATCTGCATTGAACAATGGCCGACGGAAACGTGAGTACCTCTTTAGCGGAAAGTGCCTGGGATGTCCGATACATCGAATTCCCTGAACGATCAGGTTGCGATCGTCACCGGCGGCGCGCGCGGCATCGGGCTGGCGGTCGCGAGCCGGCTGGCG
>JBGTNF010000484.1:0-8298 GCA_041743205.1 Thermomicrobiales bacterium
CAACGCGCTTGGGGGCCTGCTTGGCGGCGGTGGCGGGGGCGGCGGCTTCCCGGGCGGAGGCATTGGCAAGGTTGCGCTCGGCGGCATTGCGGCCTTCGCCATGAAGGAAATGCTCGGCGGCGGCGATGACGACAAGAAGCGGAAACGCTCCATCTAGTCCGGAAGGTCACCCGTGAAGAAGTGGATGGTTCCCGGCTCGCTTGCTCTCGTGATCGCCATTGCGGCGCTGGCCTACGCGTTCCCGCGTAGTTCCAGCGCCGCGGCCCAGAATTGCGACGATTGGGGCAACGATACGCTGGACCGCATCGAAATCGGCCGCCAGCTCCTCTACCCGCAGGAACGTCAGGAACAGTCGACCGGCTCGCTTCAGGGCGATGCCCAGGCGCTGTTCGATGTGGCCCAGGAGCAGGCCAACTCCAATGGCCCCGACGAGGCGTTCAACCTCAACGGCGATCTGGTGGAGGCTTTCTCGGCAGGCGCCAATGCCTTGGGAATCGCGTCGTCTTCCTCGGAGGCGCAGATCGCGTTCGCCAAGGGAATCATTTACAACGCGGACCTGCGCGTTGCCTACCTTCTGGATGGTTGCTAGGCGAGCGATGGATGCCCACGAACCAGAAACGCGGCGCGAACACGAACTCACTCAGTCGGCAGCCGACAACCAGATGCGACCGGACCGTTTTGCAAACGCCCACGAGTACGAGGAGAACCCCGATGACGCGACTGATGACCCTCAAGACCTTGACCCTTGGCGCCGTGCTGGCCGGCAGCTTCGGCCTCGGCGGAGCCGCCCTGGCGCAGGATGAGCCGGCGGTCACGCCGTCGCACCCGGGCCACATTCATACGGGCACGTGCGGCGAAGATCTGGATCCCAACCCGATCGGCCCGCTCAATAACATCGAGCCGCGGATCAACGAGGAGAGCGACGATGAGAACGCCAATACGCCCGAGGGCGTGCTGACTGCGCCAGGCGTGCTCTACTCACTGTCCGAGGAAGTCGAAGTGCCGTGGGAAGACATGCTGGCGACCTCGCACGCCGTCAACATCCACGAGAGCGATGAGAACATCGACGTCTACATCGCCTGTGGGGATATTGGCGGCGTGGTGGTCGAGGGCGAACTCGTGGTCTCCCTCCAGCCCCAGAACGATTCCGGCTACACCGGGATCGCCGTGCTGACCGAAGACGGCGACGGCAACGTCGATGTTGCGGTCTACCTGTCGGAGCCGGCCGAAACCGCTGCCGAGCCAGAAGTGACGCCGACCCCGGAACCAACCGCGGAACCCACGCCGGAGGAAACCGTGGTCATCACCGAGACCGAAGAGGTGACCACCGGCGAAGCGACGGTCCGCGCCACCAAAGAAGCGGGCGACTGAACGGCCACCATCCGACAGAAGAATGATCGCGACATCGGGCGGGTGACGGCGCGTGCCCGACCGGATGCCGAAGCCCCTGGACAGCGAAGTCCGGGGGTTTAGCGCATGGCGTGACGACCGCCCACACGGTCGCATCGACCTTCTCATGCCTCTCCACGCTGCCAGGAGCGCCAGATGACACAGAATCCACGCAATCCACGCGATCCGTACGATTTCGATATCGATGCCGTTTTCGAGGAGCAGGTTCCAGCCGCCGCCCCTGATCCAGACACGATCAACCTGGCCCTGGCGGAGGAGACGATGGAAGCGCATATCGTCGAGCGCCAGCAGGGCACGGTGCGAATCCGCACATCCGTGGAGACCGAACGAGTCAGCGCCTCCGTCGACCTCCATGCGGACGAATATGTCGTCGACCGGCACGATGTCAACGAGGACGCCGATGCACGGCGCGAGCCGTGGTACGAAGGCGACTCGCTCATGATCCCGGTGTACGAGGAGGTGCTCGTCACGAAAACGCAACTCGTCCTTCGGGAAATCATCCAGTTGCGCAACGCCGGCAGCGTCGAACGGGTCGACCTGAAGGGCGTCGTGCGTCGCGACGTCGTCGATATCACCCAAGTGGAAAACTGACCACTGGCGACGCCCTCACCAGCCGGAGGCACTGGGGGTGAAAGGGCCGCGTGCGCCAACGTTGCCTGATCCGTGCCGAGGAATGGTATCGTAGGGATACATCGCCTGTACAGGTTCACGGGACCGGGAATCGCACGGTTCGTCGATCGATTCGTGACGGAGTGTCCGGCCGGAGGTTCGTATCGAGGGAGGAACGCAGCATGCGCTACTACTGTTCGTTTACCTGGTTTCCCCATGTCAGCCGGGAGATGGTCGCCCGGCGCCTCGTCGAGCAGCACGACGCCGGCGGCAATAATCCGGACCGAATCATTGGCTGGTACAACCTGGCGGGCGGCGGCGCCGGCTTTCTGATCGTGGATTACGACGACCCACGCGAGCTGACCCGCTTCCTCTCTCCCTACATGGACTTGATGTCGTTCGATGTCCGGGCGGTTTACGAACTGGATTACGATGACCGGCTCGAGGAGTTGCGGGCCGTCGTCGACGACGTCTGAGCGACGGCGCCTTCCATGAACTGACCTCACCATCGGTCGGAAGCCGGGATGCGCCGTTGTTCGGCGCAGGCTGCGGTGAATTCGGCATGGATCGCGGCACGGCCCGCACGTGTCGCGCCGCCGCCATCCCAGGCGCGCAGGCCGGCACGGCTGCACGGGCATCGAGTTGCAGGACGGGAACGGGAACGTGAGGAACGCTTCACCGAAACCGGGTATCGCTGGGGCAACACGTTTTTTCTCCAAAGCCAACCAGACTGGCTCCCGAATCCGTTTCGATGGCGGCAGATTGATCCAAATCGTGCTTGCCAGCGGCTCGGTCCTCATGCTCACCGTGGTCATGCTGCGGTTTCGCAACGAGCTCGGTGTGCTCAATGTGATGCTGCTCTTCGTCATCCTCTCATTCCTGCTCGGTCTCCTGTTCGAAATGCCGATTGCGGCGGTCAGCGCAGTCCTTGCCTTTCTGGCCTACGACTTCTTCTTCATCCCGCCCTACGGCACGCTCACGGTTGCGGATCGAGAGCACGCGCTCGGACTGTTGGTGTACTTCTGCGTGGCAATGGCGACCGCCGCCCTGATGTCACGGTTACGGACCCAGGCCGACGTCGTGGTTCGCGAGCATCGGCGGACCACCCTGCTCTACGATCTCAACCGATCGCTCGTCAGCGACGTGACGCTGGGCCAGCTGTTGCGGTCGATCGCACAGCGAGTGGTTGAAATCTACGGGTCGAACGGTTGCCGCATCCTGACCGTCGAGCCGGAAGCGCCACTGCAGGTTCGAGCGGCGTGGCCGCCGAGCGGCCCGGATACGCTGGATCGGCAAGGAATGGCGATGGCGCAGTACGCCATCGACAATGGTGTTCCCGCCGGCATGGGCGCGCTGGCTCCGCGAATTCGCCGACCGCATGGCGCCGTCCAGTTTCCCGAGCCGAGAGCAGTCCGGTCCGGAAATGTTCTCTACATTCCGATCATAGCCTCCGGTCAGGCATTGGGGGTGCTCGAAGTTGCGGGACGGCCGGGCGGCGGCAAGTTCACCCGCGACGACGAGCGCCTCCTGACCAGCTTTGCGGACCAAGTCGCGTTGGCCATGGAGCGCACTCGCCTGATGGAGCAGGCGACGCGGGCAGCGGTGCTGGACGAGAGCGACCGGCTCAAATCAGCCATGCTGGCGGCCGTGTCTCATGATTTGCGGACACCGCTGACCGCGATCAAGGCATCGGCCTCCACGTTGCTAGACCATTCAGTGGATTGGTCGCCAGCGGCCCGTGACGAATTGCTGGAAGCGATCGAAGAGGAAACGGATCGGTTGACCCTGATGGTTGCCAACCTGCTCGACCTGTCGCGGATCGAGGGCGGGGCGCTCCGGCCGGACCGTGACTGGCACGACATTCTTGAACTGATCACCGACGTGGTGCGTCAGGTTCGGCGGCGGGCAGGAACCCGAACCATCGAGGTAGCGGCGCCCGATGATCTGCCTGTCGTCGCCATCGACTACGTGGAGATCGCACAGGTGCTGGTCAACCTGCTCGGAAACGCCATCAAGTACTCGGGCGAGGGCACAACCATCACGGTCCGGGTGGCGAGACAGGCCGATGCCCTGGCGGTCGCCGTCGACGACCACGGAATCGGCATCCCGGCGTTGCGGATTCCGCACATTTTCACGACGTTCTACCGGGCGCATGAGCACGGACCGGTGGCGGGCTCCGGCATAGGACTCGCCATTTGCAAGGGGCTCGTCGAAGCCCACGGTGGGCGCATCTGGGCGGAAAGCGTGGAGAGCCAGGGCACGACCGTCACGTTTACCTTGCCGCTTGACGGACCGGCACAGTGACCGGCCAACGGATCCTCGTGGCCGACGATGAACCGCCAATTCGCCGGGCCCTGACGACGGCGCTGCGCGGCCACGGCTACGATGTCGAGACTGCCGAGGACGGCGAGGACGCGCTCGCGCGACTGGCCGCCTGGGCGCCCGATGCCCTCGTGCTCGACCTGGTGATGCCGAAGGTGGATGGCTTCGATGTGTTGCGCCAGGCGCGCACCTGGTCGGCCATGCCGATCATCGTCCTTTCGGCCCGTGGTCGCGAAGCGGACAAGGTATCGGCGCTCGATCTCGGCGCCGACGACTACCTCACGAAACCGTTCGGGATCGATGAATTGCTGGCCAGGTTGCGCGCCGTGCTGCGGCGTAGCGGCCCAGCGGTCGGCGATGTCTACACGTTGCGGCATGTCACGATCGATGTTCGCCATCACCTGGTTACGCGCGATGGCCAGGACATCCACCTCACTCCCACCGAGTTCGACCTGCTGGCAGTGCTTGCCGTCAACGCCGGCAAGGTAATGACCCATCGCTTCTTGCTTGAACGAGTGTGGGGCGGCTACGCCGCGGACAACGCACAGCAGCTACGGGTCTACATCAACTATCTGCGGCGCAAACTCGAACGCAATCCTTCCGAACCCTCGCTGATCGTGACCGAACCTGGCATCGGCTACCGCCTTCGGCCCTGAGCCTCCGACCACCTCGAATTCTTACGAATTCCTAATGCCTGGCCCCCTCCCTCTAACGCAGCGCTAACGGTCCGTTCCCTATCCTGATTGCCGTAGGGAACCACTCCCGGACGACATCGTGTCGCGCCGAACGTTCCCATAGCATCGGAAGGCGCCGCGATGAACGTCCTGCTGGTTGAGGACGAACCGCACGTGCGGCGCGCGCTGGCCAGGTCGCTCGAAGCGTGGGGTCACGCCGTGACCGAAGCGGATACGGCGGAGCTGGCCCGGGCGGCAATCGTGGCGATCGCTTTCGATCTGGTCGTGCTCGACATCAATTTGCCTGACGCAACCGGATGGGACGTGCTTCGCCACCGGACGTCGAGCGACAACCGGGATACCTCGGTCATCGTGATCTCGGCGATCCCGCCGAGCGTGGTGCGCCTACACGAATTCCAGCCGTTCGGGGTGCTGCACAAGCCGTTCCCCATCGAATCGCTTCATCAACTCGTCAACAAGGCCGAGGCGCATCTTGGCCTCGCCGCACACGCTCAGGGAGAACCCCATGAGTGACCTGGCCATGCTCGCCCTGGCGCTGGCGGCGTTTGCCCTGTGCGCGCTTTTCGTTCGCTTGTGCGAGCGGTTGTAAATCGTCCCCAAGGAAAGGGGTTGCGCGTGGAACTCGTCGCGTTCGTGATCGCCCTGGCGCTGTTCGGCCTGTTGACCTGGCAATTGCTGCGTCCCGAACGGTTCTAAGTTGTTTGCCGGGGAGAGACTCGGTAGGGGAGGACCTTGTGTCCTCCCGAAGCGGCGGGAGGACACAAGGTCCTCCCCTACTTGATCGGTGTCGAGACCGTCGGCATCGTTCATGAAGAATCCAGGTTGGCGCCGTCACGGCCAACACTGGCTTTACTACAAGAATGGATCAGGTGGATCGATGGATTGGCTGGTTGTAGCGCTCACGCTGGCGCTGGTGGTCGGGCTTGCCTGGCCGTTCGGCATGTTCATGGCCCGGGTCTTCTCGGACCAGCGAACCTTGCTGACCCCGATCGTGGGGCCCGTGGAGCGCGTTTTCTACCGGTTGGCGGGGGTAAATACATACCGCGAAATGCGCTGGACCACCTACGCCTTCGCGGTGCTGGCGTTCAACCTGATCGGGTTCCTGGTCGTCTACGGCCTGCAACGGCTCCAGGGTTCGCTCTTCCTGAACCCGGAGGGCCTGGCCGGGGTCGAGGGCCGCTCGTCGTTCAACACGGCGATGTCGTTCATGACCAACACCAACTGGCAGGGTTACGCCGGCGAGGTGACCATGAGCTACCTCACCGCGATGCTGGCGCTGACGGTGCAAAACTTCGTCTCGGCGGCCACCGGCATCGCCGTCGTGATCGCGCTGGTGCGGGGGTTCAGCCGCAAATCGTCCGGCCAGATCGGCAACTTCTGGGTCGACCTGACCCGGGCCACGCTCTACGTGCTGCTGCCGGTCAGCTTCGTGTTCGCCATCGTACTGGTCGCCTCCGGGGTGCCGCAGACGCTGTCGAGCAGCCTCGACGTCAGCACCATCACCGGCGCGGTCCAGCACTTGCCGCTCGGCCCCGCCGCCTCGCAGATCGCGATCAAGCAGCTGGGCACCAACGGCGGCGGCTTCTGGAACGTCAACAGCGCCCACCCGTTCGAGAACCCCAACGCCTTCACCAACCTGCTCCAGGTCGTCGCGATCCTGGTGATCCCGGTTGCGCTGACTTTCACCTTCGGCAAGCTGGTCGGCAACATCCGCCAGGGCCTGACGATCTTCGGGGCGATGCTGATCCTGCTCGTGGCCGGTCTCGGGGCCATGACCTGGGCGGAACGCGCCGGCAACCCGATGTTCGGGGACCTCGCGGTCAGCCAGGCGACGACCGTGGCCGACGAAGCCGCGCCGGGCGGCAACATGGAAGGCAAGGATGTCCGGTTCGGGATCGCCGCCTCCACCACCTGGGCCGGTTTCACGACCGCCGCCTCCAACGGCTCCGTCAACTCGATGCACGATTCCTACACCCCGATCGGCGGGATGGTGGCGATGCTCAACATCGCGACCGGGGAGGTGATCTTCGGCGGCGTCGGCTCTGGGCTCTACGGCATGGTCTTCTACGCCATCGTCGCCATGTTCGTAGTCGGCCTGATGGTGGGCCGCACCCCGGAGTACCTGGGCAAGCGAATCGAGGCCTACGAAATCAAGATGGCGATGATCGCGCTGCTCGTCAGCCCGCTGCTGATGCTCGGCTTGACCGCCCTCGCGCTGTCGCTCGACGACGGGTTGGCGAGCCGCTGGAAT
Organism: Thermomicrobiales bacterium; assembly: GCA_041743205.1. GTDB lineage: Bacteria > Chloroflexota > Chloroflexia > Thermomicrobiales > UBA6265 > JACCYX01. The sequence continues at coordinate 7,288 of JBGTNF010000484.1, forward strand.
GGCGGACCGCACGGGTTCTCGGAAATCCTCTACGCGTTCCTTTCCGGCGCCGGCAACAACGGTTCGGCGTTCGCCGGGCTGTCGGCCAACGTGCCGTTCTACAACGTGGCGATCGGCCTGGCGATGATGTTCGGGCGCTTCCTGCTCCTGATCGCGGCCCTCGCCCTGGCCGGTTCACTGGCCCGCAAGACCACGGTCGCCACCACGGCGGGCACGCTGCCCACGACGGGGATGCTGTGGACGGGAACGCTGGTCGGCGTGGTCGTGATCGTCGGCGCGCTGACCTTCTTCCCGGCGATGAGCCTGGGGCCGATCATCGAGCACTTCTACGCCGGCGACGGAATCACGTTCCCGGCGCCGTAGGGCGGCGGATGCCTCGTAGGGGAGGCCCCGTGTGGCCTCCCGCGGGTGGCCGGCACAAGACCGGCCAGTACGAAGCGAATCAACACCGGCCAGTACGAACATCCTGGCGCATTGAACTGTGAGGAACATCATGGCTGCTGCGGTTTCGGATTCCGTTCATCCAACGAACGGCGACTCCGGTTCATCGAATCGTCCGGAGCGGCCCGAAAAGCGGTCCAGCTCATCGATCCTGACCGGCGCGATCGTTCGCGAGGCGTGGATCGACGCGCTGCGCAAGCTCGACCCCCGCACCCTGTGGAAGAACACGGTGATGTTCGTGGTCGAGGTCGGCGCGGTGCTGACCACCGTGATGTTCATCGGCTCCCTGATCGGTGCCAATGACGAACCCGTCTGGTTCGGCGGCTGGATCAGCCTCTGGCTCTGGTTCACCGTGCTCTTTGCGAACTTCGCGGAAGCCGTGGCCGAAGGCCGCGGCAAGGCCCAGGCCAACACCCTCCGCAAGACCCGCAAGGACACCCTCGCCAAGGTCATGGTCGACGGCGACCGGTCCCGGATCGAGGAGCGCGCCGCCAACGACCTGCACGTCGGCGACCTGGTGCTCGTCGAAGTCAACGACGTCATCCCCAGCGACGGCGACGTGATCGACGG
>JBGTNF010000485.1:0-3176 GCA_041743205.1 Thermomicrobiales bacterium
GGCATGGCGCCGCGGACCAGGTACGCGCGGAGCGGGGACCTCAGCATCGCGTATCAGGTCATCGGGGATGGCCCGGTCGATCTCGTCCAGGGCCCCGGTTTCGTCTCTCACCTCGAATACGCCTGGGAGGAGCCCGGATACGCCCGTTACCTGCGCCGGTTGGCCTCCTTCTCGCGCCTCATCGTCTTCGACAAGCGCGGGACCGGGCTCTCCGACCGCGCCGCCGGGATCGCCTCGCTCGCGGATCGCATGGATGACGTGCGGGCGGTGATGGATGCCGCCGGCTCGGAGCGCGCCGTGCTCTACGGCGTCTCCGAGAGCGCGCCGCTCGCAACCCTCTTCGCCGCCACGTACCCCGAGCGGACGGCAGCCTTGATCCTCTACGGCGCCTACGCCTCCGAGGTGCGCGCATCCGATTACCCCTGGCCGCAAACGGCTGAGGAATACACGGCGGAAGTCGACGAACGCGCACTCACGATCCATGAGGACTGGGGCGACGTTGACTTCCTCTCCTGGCTGGCGCCAACGGTCGCGGGCGACGCCGCATTTCGCGCCTGGTTCAGCGCCTTCCTCCGGCTCGCCGCGAGCCCCGGCGCCGTCATCGACCTTGCACGCATGAACGGGCTGATCGATGTCCGCCACGTCCTGCCGGCGATCCGCGTGCCGACGCTCATTCTCCATCGGACGGGTGAGCAGAACATGCAGATCCAGCAAAGCCGCTACGTTGCCGCGCACATTCCCGGCGCCCGGCTGGTTGAGCTGCCGGGCATCGATCACCTCACCTTCGTCGGCGAGGTCGATGCGCTCGTCGACGAGATCGAGGCGTTCGTCACCGGCGTTCGGCCAGCCAGTAAGCCGGACCTGGTCCTGGCAACGATCCTGATGATTGAGATTACCGGCGCCGCCGGGCAAGCGGTCGCGCTCGGCGACCGGCGTTGGACCGATCTGCAAGACCGATTCCAGGCGATGGCGAAGCGAGAGCTCGAACGCTTCGGAGGTCATATCCTCAGCCTGGGTGGCGACCGCGTCGAGGCGACGTTCGACGGACCGGCCCGCGCAATTCGCTGTGCACGAGCGATTGACAATGGCGCGCGAGCTGTTGGTGTCGCGACCCGCGCCGGAGTGCACACCGGCGAGTGCGAGGTGCGGGATAACCGGGTGAGCGGCGTCGCCGTGTCGATTGCCCGCTGGGTGTCGAGCCAGGCGATATCAGACGAGATCCTGGTTTCGAGCACCGTCAAGGACCTGGTGGCGGGAGCGGATCTGCTATTCATGGATCGCGGCACGCGGGCACTCGCGGATACGGGCGATTGGCGGCTATTCGCTGTGCTTCCCGATGAGACGGAGCGTGCGGAATCCGCCTTCCAGACTGGGGCAGTGTTGCCGATACCGCTCCCAACCATGCTCACCCGGCGCGAACGGGAGGTGCTGCCGCTGGTGGCGCGCGGTTTCTCGAATCGTCAAATCGCCGACGCCCTCAGCATTGGAGAGCGTACCGCGGAAAGCCATGTCGCCAGCATCCTCGCCAAGTGGGGCATGTCGAGCCGCGCACAAATCGCCGCCCGAACCACTGGCGGAGACCGCTCCGGCACATCGCATCAATCCTGAGGAATCCTCGCCCCGCCCCGGAGTGTCTTGCCCACGGAATTCCGTACCGCACATCCGTACTTTCTTCGTACTTCCACTGATGCACCAGGCTTCTGTCTCTCGCTACGGTAACGGCAGTGTTCCGGAATTTCCGGACGACCGGCATTGACAGCAGGGGAAGGAGCCACCGATGAGGCGTTTGGTGAGCAGTGTAATGATCGTGACCGCAATCATGGTTTTGGGTCACACGGGAGTATCCGAATCAAGACCAGCACGTCAAGACGTTCCTGCGCATCCCCTGGCAGGGCACTGGAGAGTCACGTCGGAAGGTGGTTCCCCGGGAGAGCCGTCGCTAAATGGTATCTACACCTTCTCCGACGAGGGCACCATTTTGGTAGTCATCCAGTCAAGGCTGAACGGAACCAGCTCGGCCGAACTCGTGTCCTGGGGGACCGGGGCATGGGAACCCGAAGGTGAATTTGGCGCACGGTATACGGTGACCTGGCCCATGATGAATCAGCATGGCGTGACCGATCGCACCGTCACTGTCGATGGCAAGTTGAACATCGAGAACGACGGCGTGACGTTCGCCAACGATCGACGGGAATCGCTGGTAATGGTGCGGAATGAAACCGGAATCGTACACGCCGTGTATGGCGCCAACCCATCCGAAATGACGGCATTGGTCGTCGGTGCCGTGATCCGGCCAAGAACGCCGCAATCGAGCCAGCGCGCAAACGGCCACGCCTGAGAGTTCCCGGCTTCGAGGGAGGTGCCCCGGAAACCGGCACGCCCATTAGCGAGCAATTCACCTTAACCACAGGATAGGAAAGGAAGTCATCATGACCACGCCGCGACCCACCCGGTCCGTCTCACGCCGAACCACGCTCGCCGCCCTCGCCGGAGGCAGTCTTGCCCTTGCCCTAGGCAGCCGGGCCGCGGTGGCCCAGGAGGCAACACCAGCTCCCGCCACCGACATTACGCTCGTGCCGCTCGGCTACGGATTGCCGGTCATGGCCGAAGGGTATGCCCTGTCACTCGCCCGCGTCACGTTTCCAGTGGGTATAGGCGACATGCCCCACACCCACCCGGGTGCAGCTATCGTCACCGTCGAGTCCGGCGTAATGGCGATGACGCCCCTCCAGGGTGAGGCGGCGGTGACGCGAGTCGGGGCCGCCGGGGCCGAGCCGATGGATCTCGACGTCGAGGTCATCCTGAACCCCGGTGACGCAGTGTTTTTCACCGGCGAGCATGGCGACGTCAATCATAACGCTGGCGATTCTCCACTCGTTTTCCTGGTCGCGGCCCTGTACGCCGCCGACCAGCCGCCGATCACGTTCATGGCGGCGCCGGCGCCGGAAGGCACACCGGACGCCAGTACACCCGGTAACTAGCAGTTCGCATCCACCATGAGAAGGGACAACACCTTGACCACGCAGCGACCTACCCCGTCCATCTCCCGCCGTACCACGCTCGCCGCCCTCGCCGGTGGCGGTCTGGGAATGGCCATACTTCACGGCAGTCAGGCCGCCCAGTCGGAACCGGTCGATTACTCCGATCACCCGTTGTGCGGCGTGTGGCTGGCGATG
>JBGTNF010000486.1:0-1955 GCA_041743205.1 Thermomicrobiales bacterium
GACCTGGAAGCGATGGCCGCTCCCGCGTTCGTTTCGACCCTGACCTGTATTTCCAACCCGATTGGCGGTCCGCTGATCGGCACCGCCGAGTGGGAGGGCGCGCCGCTGGCCGCGGTGTTGCGGCAGGCCGGCGTGGGCGCCGGCGCAGTCAAGGTGATCATGACCGGCGAGGACGACTACACCGACTCGATCCCGATCGAGCGGGCGCTGATGCCGGAGCCGATGATCGTGTGGTCGATGAACGGCGTGCCGCTGCCGCGGCTGCACGGCACGCCGGTGCGCCTGATCGTGCCAGGGCTCTACGGCATCAAGAACATCAAGTGGCTGACGAAGATCACCGTCACCAACGAGGATTACGACGGCTACTGGCAACAACGGAGCTGGACCGACGAGGCGATCATCAAGACCTCGAGCCGGATCGACGTGCCCGGCAGCCGCGACGTGCTGGCCTCGGGATCGGTGAAGGTCGGCGGCGTCGCCTTCGCCGGTGACCGGGGAATCTCGAAGGTCGAGGTCAGCATGGATGATGGCGATTCGTGGGTCGAGGCCCCGATCGTCGAAAACCCGAGCCCGGCGGGGTTGAGCTGGGTGGTCTGGGCCATGGACTGGATCGCGAAGCCGGGCACCTACGACTTCGTGGTCCGCGCCACCGACGGCACGGGCGAGGTCCAGACCGACGAGCCGGCCCCGGAGCTGCCGGACGGCGCGAGCGGCTGGCACCGGGTCTCAGTCGGTGTGGCGTAACCCTCCAACCACGTCATTTCGAGCGGGGAGGTCGTCGAGAAATCTCGCCCGTCGGCCCCATCACGGTCTGCCCCGCTCGATCCGATCGACGCGCCGGCGGTCAGGTCCGGACCTTCCGGTTGACCGAACGGGCAAGCGCAACAAACGCGAGTAGGCCACCGACCACGGCGCCCTTCTTCGCAGCGCTGGCATAGATCTGGCGCATCTGGGAGAGGGTGTCGCTTTGCTGGATGCGCTCGACGATCCGGCCATCCTCGAACCGCGCGTAGTCGAACATGCTGACCTCGAAGGCCCCGCCCGTTGGCGGCATGCCGAAGAAGCGGCCGGAGTTGGTTCCGGTGACGGTCAGGCGCGCGTAGACCTTGTCGTCCTCGGCGATGCAATCGTCGATCCGGGCGTGGAGATCGGGGATGCCCGTCACCACCTTCCGCAGCGCGGTGATGGCGTCGGGCAGGTCGACCCACCCGGGCGTGAAGCCAACGCAGATTTCCTGGTACCGGTCGGGGTCGACGACCTCGGGCAGGGCGTCGAACTGCTGGGCATTGAGCAGCTCGATGAATCGCGTGTAGGATCGCCTGCGTTCGTCGTTGGTCACGGTGGTCTCCCGTTCACGATAGCCTGGAAACATATGGCATGTTCTCACGTACCGCTGGCTGATGCACCCCGCAAACGGGGGATGGGCCGGTGGTGCGCGGAGTGATCCTGCCGGGCAGATCGGCTAGGCTCATGGGCAGCAGATGGCATGTCGCTCCCCGCGTATCCGAGGAAAACAGCACTCCATGGGCATCACTCGCTTCGCCACCAACGACCTCGCCCGCATCAATTACGAAATCGATGGACCGGAAACGCCCAATGTCGCGGTGTTGTTGCACGCAACGCTCGCTGATCGAGGCTCGTTCGTGCCCTTGCGGGACGCGCTGGCGGCCAACATGCGCGTAGTCCTCCCCGACGCGCGGGGTCACGGGGCCAGCGCCGGGTTGAAGGACCGCGCCTACGACGTGACCGACATGGCGAACGATCTCTACGCCGTGCTCGACGCCGAGGGCCTGGTCACTGGGCCGGACGCCCGGATCCACCTCGTCGGGCACGGGCAGGGCGCGCTGACCGCCCTGGAGCTGGCCCGGCGGCGGCCCGACCTGATCACCTCGCTGACCCTGATCGAGCCTGACGCGCTGACCCTGCTCGATGGCGAGGAGGACGCCGAGGCGATC
>JBGTNF010000487.1:0-4987 GCA_041743205.1 Thermomicrobiales bacterium
AGGCGGTCGCCGCCCGGGTGGCGCCCTTCGGCGCCCGCATCCTCGTCCACGATCCCTACGTCGACCCCGACGCGATCCGGCGCGCTGGCGGGAGCCCAGCCACGTTCGATGAGCTGCTAGCCGAAGCGGACTACATCACCCTGCATTGCCCACTCACGCCGGAAACGCGTGGCCTGCTCGGGACCGAGGCGTTCGGCCAAATGAAGCCGACGGTAGCGATCGTCAATACCTGCCGCGGCCCCGTGATCAACGAGGCGGCCCTGATCGACTTCCTGACCGCCAACTCGCAAGCACGCGCCTCGCTCGACGTTATGGAATCCGAACCGCTCGATCCCGGATCTCCCCTGTTTGGACTCCCGAACGTCGTGCTCACGCCTCACTCCGCCTATTACTCGGAGCAATCGGCCCGCAAGGTGCGCGACGAAACGTTCCTTTCGGCGATCGCGGTGTTGCGCGGTGAGCGCCCGCCGACCGTCGCTAACCCGGCCGTGCTCGAACGGGTGTCGTTGCGGTAGCTTCACTCGCAGCGAGTAGTGGCCGCCCTTGTGGCGGCCAAGATGTTCCGCGTTAAGGCCTCTCGACGTGAGGGATCCTTGCTCCGTTGGCCGCCACAAGGGCGGCCACTACCCGCGATGTCCGAGCCCAACAGGCCGGGACCGTCGTCGGTCACGCCCGCGCTCGTGGTCGCCTATCGCCAACATTCGGGATCGGCGTCCCATTCCCGCGCGATGGTAGGATTCACCCAGTCAGGCTCAGGTGGCGGGAACGAAATGGGAGATGTGAACGCACGCATGGATTCCACCTCAAACCTTGACCGGCCATCGAAAATCACGCAGCTTCGCCCCACGCCAGCTGGCGAGGCGGCGCCTGGCTCCGAGGATGGCATCGACGAACGACTGATCGTCGCTGCCCAGCGCGGCGACCTTAACGCCTTCAACGATCTCGTCACCCGCCACGAGCGGGTCGTGTTCAGCGTCTGCATGCGCTTGCTGCGCGACGCCGCCAGCGCCGAGGACGCCACCCAGGACACGTTCATCCGGGCCTGGAGCGCGATCGACAGTTTCCGGGGCGGGATGGTTCGCCCCTGGCTGCTGCGGATCGCCACCAACCGCGCCTACGACATCCTGCGCTCCCGCACCCGCCGCCCAACCTGGTCACTCGACGCCGAGTTGTTCGAGTCGCAACCGGAATGGACCACCCAGAGCCACAACGAGGCGCCCGAGAGTTACGCCACGCGCTCCGAGCTGGCCGGTTTCCTCGAAGAAGCCCTCGGCGAGCTGCCCGACGAGCAGCGCCTGGCGATCGTGCTTTCGGATGTCCAGGGTTACGGTTACGACGACATCGCCAGCATCACCGGCGTGGCCGTCGGCACCGTCAAGTCGCGAATCAGCCGGGGCCGGTCCGCCTTGCGCGCACTGTTGCGGGATAACACCGAGCATCGGGAACTTTTCGAGCGCTACGTTCGTCTTTCATCACAAGGACAGGAAGCGGGCTGACGCGACCCGTCCCCCGAATCACCCAGCCAGACTCTGGAGTCCGGCATCATGACCGTCCATCGGTCTTCGAGGCGCCACCACCATGAATACGACCATCGCCTATTCGCACCAGACATCGAACCTGGTGGGCTGACATGGATCGCCATCCAACCGCCGCCCATTCCGACGACCTCAACGCCTACCTCGACGATACGCTCGCGGTCGATGAACGTGCCCGCGTGATGTCGCTGCTCGATCACGATCCGGCCCTGCGGCAGGAGCTGGCGGAATTGCGGGCTACGGCCGGGCTTTTGAACCAGTTGCCGGAGATCGCACCCCATCGCTCCTTTCGGCTTGGCGAGGAATTCGCCAAAGTGGCGCCCGCGTTACCCCGTAACCCCATCCTGCAGTTCCTGCCGATCGTGCGTTCCCTCAGCGTCGCCGCCGCACTCGTCTTCATGGTCGTCGCCGGGTCACTCTTCCTCGATATCAACGGCAACTCCGACACCGATGCCGGAACTACCTTCGACGCGCAAAACGCGACGATGGGCAACATTGGCGAAACGGAATCGGATGCTGAATCGTCTGATGAGGCAGAGGATGCACCAGCCGCCGCGACTGGCGACGGCGAAAGCTCGATGACCTCCCGCGGTGACGCCGCCGCGGCCGGCGACGCGCCGATGGAGGACCTGACCCGGTTGGAGGAATCCGGCGACGAGGTCGCCCAGTCCACCTCGAACGCGCTGGCGGCGCCAGCGGCTCCGGCCGACGATGTCGATCGCTCCCCATGGATCTGGAGCAGCGTCATCTTTGGCGCGTTGGCCCTGGCGCTCGCGGGACTCTGGTTCGGTCTCGTGAAGGTCGGTCGACAGACTTCCACCGGTCGATCCTGATACGACGCTTTTCTTCGCCTCAAGGGTACCGAATGTTTGCGCTCCGCCGTGTCGATCGACGCATCCTCAACGGCCGGGTGGAGTGCGGCCCACGAACCCTGGGCGCGATCATGACAGGAGTGATTCCATGACGCACGCACGTTTCGATCGTTTCCCGTTCACGCGGTTCCGGGGCGCCCGGTCCGGTTTCCTCGCCATCTTTCTGCTCGGCCTCTCGCTCCTGATGGCGCCGCTGGCGTCCGCCCAATCCACCCCCGTGCCCGGCGCCGAAACCATCCGCACGATCAGCGTCAGTGGCACCGGCACAGTCAAGATCGATCCCGACACGGCTCGGCTCGACCTCGGGGTCGTGTCCAACAACGAGTCGCTGGAAGTGGCCCAGACCGAGGTCAGCGAGGGCCTGGCCAGCATCACCGAGGTCATGACCTCCGCCGGCATCGCGCCGGAAGACATCGCCACCACGTCGTACAACGTCTACCCGGTTCCCGAGTACGACCGCGACGGCAACTACGTCGGCATCGAGCGCTATGAAGTCTCGTCCGGCCTGGCGGTCGTCATCCGCAATGTCGACTCGGTCGGCACGGTCCTCGATGCCGCGGTAGGAGGCGGCGCCAATAACGTCTGGGGCATCAGCTTCTACGTCGATGACCCGGCGCCCGCCGCCACCCAGGCCCGCTCCCTGGCCGTCGACGACGCCCGGGCCAAGGCCGATGAACTCGCCACGGCATCCGGCATGGTCGTCGTCAACGTGGTGTCCATAACGGAAACGTCGGCCCCAACGCCGATCGCGCAGCAGTACGACCTGGCGCGCGGCAGCGCCGACATGGCCGCCGAGTCGGCGGCCCCCGTGCCAGTGAGCCCCGGTCAGGCCGAGATTCGCGTCGATCTCCAGATCACGTTCGAGATCGAGCAGGCGGCGGGATAGTCCGGCCAACCAACCAACGACAACCTGCGGAGAAACAGCAACGGCGGCTCATTGGAGCCGCCGTTGCGCGTGCCTACTTTTCGTAGGGTTGCCGACCTTGTGTCGGCCCTGCCCCACAACGATTGGCCCAATGGGAGACACCCGTCCAACCAATTGGAAATCGAAACGGCGCTTCCTTTGGGAGGCGCCGTTTTTCCTGTGAGGATCTGTCGCGAGCCAGGGCCGACACAAGGTTGGCAGCCCTACGTGGCCTGCTCAGCCAGCACGTCGAGCAGCATCGCGTAGCCGCGGCGGCCACCCAGGAAGTTGGCGAACGGGTAGCGCTCGTTGGGTGCGTGGGACTTGCTGTCCGGCCCGCTCCAGGCAAAACCGACCGTGTGGATGCGGAGCTCGTCGAGGAAGATCGCCGTGGCCGGGATCGTGCCGCCCGCGCGCTGGATCACCGGCGCAACGCCGAACAACCGGGTGAGGGCCACATCGGCGGCGCGGTAGACCGGATTCTGGCGATCCAACAGGTACGGTTTGGCTCCGCCCTTGATGCCGCTGACCTCGACTGTCACGCCCTTCGGACGGTGCGCCGCAATGTGATCCTGGATCAGCGCGGCGATGTCGTCCGAGTCCTGGTTGGCGACAAGGCGGCAGGTGAACTTGATGTGCGCCTGCGACGGTGTCACGGTTTTCGATCCTTCCCCCTGGAATCCTCCCCAGATGCCGTTGATGTCGAGGGTCGGCCGCGCCCAGGCACGTTCCTGCGACGTATAGCCGATTTCGCCCCACAGTTCGGGAATGCCAAGACTCGCGGCGACGGCCGTTTCATCGTCGGCCGTCAGCGCCGCCTCGGCCTTCTCGTCACCGGTGAGCTCGACCACACGGTCGTAGAACCCGGCGACCGCGACCCGGCCTTCACCGTCGTGAAACGACGCGGCCAGCTCCGCCGCCGAGCGCGCCGCGTTCGGGGCGAAGGCGCCGTACCGGCCCGAATGCAGGTCCGAGTTGGCGCCGGTGACGGTGATCTGCATCCCGGTCAGACCCTTGCGGGCAACCGTTTGCGAGGGCGCATCATCTCGGAACTGGCCGCCGTCGGCGGAAAGCACGGCGTCGGCCCGGAGCTTGTCGCGGTGGGCGCGGACGATCCCGGTCAGCGATGGGCTGCCGATTTCCTCCTCGCCTTCGAAGATGAACTTGACGTTGATCGGCGGCGATCCGCCGTTGGCCCGGGCGCTGGCTTCGACGCCGTGGATCGCCGTCAGCAGGTTGCCCTTCATGTCGGCCGCGCCCCGCGCGAAGATGACGCCGTCGCGGATTTCCGGCTCGAACGCGGGGGATTGCCACAGGTCGATCGGATCCTCCGGCTGAACATCATAGTGACCGTAGATGAGCACGGTCGGCGCATCGGCAACTGCCCGCCACCGCCCGATCACCGCCGGGTGACCGCCGCCGTCGACGATCTCGACTTTCGGTACGCCGGCCTTCGTCAGGCGCGCGGCGACCCACTCGGCCGTGCGGCCAACATCGTCCCGGCGGGCGGGATCGTTGCTGACGCTCGGCAGCCGCAGGAGCTCGAAGAGCTCCTTGAGCGCGGCGTCTTCGGTCTCGGCGAGGTGCTCTTCCCAGGTTGGCATGACACCTCATCCAATGAGATTAGGACGGCACACGAGTAGCCGTTCGCGTTATTCGGGGCGGGGGGGGGGGGG
>JBGTNF010000488.1:0-3896 GCA_041743205.1 Thermomicrobiales bacterium
GCGTACGACGTGTCGATCGCCGTCACCGCCGAGGTCGCCTGGGGGCCTTCGCCCAGCGCCACCGCATCGAACGCCGCTTGCGTGCGCTCCCAGCGATGATCGCGATCCATCGCGTAGTAACGGCCAGACACCGACGCGATCCGGCCGATCCCCGCGTGCAGCAGCTTGCTCTCGACTTCGGTCAGGGCGTCACGCCCGCTGGTCGGCGATGTGTCGCGGCCATCGGTGAAGGCGTGGACCAGTAACCGCACCACTCCCGCATCCTTCGCCGCGTCGATCAGCGCCAGGAGGTGCCGGATGTGGCTGTGGACGCCGCCGTCGCTCACCAGTCCCATCAGGTGGACCGTGCCGCCGGATGCATTCGCTGAAGTGAACGCCGCCTGGATCGCCTCGTTCCGGGCCAGCTCGCCTTCCAGGATCGCGCGGTCGATCCGCGTGATCCACTGATAGACGATGTACCCGGCCCCGATGTTGAGGTGACCGACTTCCGAGTTGCCCATCTGCCCGTCCGGCAGGCCGACCGCCGCCCCGGAGGTGAGGAGGGTGGTGTGCGGATAACGTTCGAACAGGTCGTCGAGCACTGGCGTACGCGCCAGTGTGACGGCGTTGCCCGGTCCTTCCGGGGCGATTCCCCAGCCATCGAGAATCGCCAGCAGTACGGGTCGCGTCGGGTCGGTCATGGGGTTGGTCCTCGTCCGCTTCGCTGTCGTATCACCGGATTCTGGCGCCTTGGCCGGCGGGTCGTGCGACAATGCGTCACGACGAAATGCTTGTGGGAATCATGACCCAGAGGAGAGAACATGGCCACGTACCAGGTGTCGCTCATCCCCGGCGACGGAATCGGTCCCGAAGTGACGGAGGCGACGCGCCGGATCCTCGAAGCGACCGGGATCGGGTTCGAATGGGACTATTGTGACGCCGGTCTGGATGCCCTCGACAAGCACGGCGACGTCCTGCCCGAGTCAACTTTGGACTCTGTACGCAGGAACGGCATCGGCCTCAAGGGCCCCATCACCACGCCGGTCGGCAGCGGCTTCCGCAGCGTCAACGTCGGTCTCCGCCAGGCGCTCAATCTCTACGCCAACCTGCGGCCGGGCAAGACGATTCCGGGCGTGCAGGCCGCGTTCGACAACATCGACCTCGTGATTGTCCGCGAAAACCTCGAAGACACCTACGCCGGCGTCGAGTTCGACACGGGCACGCCTGAGGCCGCCGAGGTGATCGGCGCGATCAACGCCCGAAGCCAGAAGCAGATCGCCGCCAACGCCGCGATCACGATCAAGATGATCACGCCCGAGAATTCGCGCCGGATCGTCGAGTACGCCTTCGATTACGCGCGCAAGAACAAGCGCAAGAAGGTCACGGCGGTCCACAAGGCGAACATCATGAAGTTCTCGGACGGGCTCTTTCTCCGCGTTGCCCAGGAGGTCGCCGCAGAGAATCCGGACATCGCGTTCGAGGACCGCATCGTCGACAACATGTGCATGCAGCTCATGCAGAAGCCGGAGCTCTACGACGTGCTGGTCATGCCGAACCTGTACGGCGATATCGTCAGCGATCTTGTTGCCGGCATGATCGGCGGGCTCGGCGTCGCTCCGGGCGGCAACATCGGAACCGAGGCGGCAGTCTTCGAGCCGATCCACGGCTCGGCGCCGTCCCACGCCGGCAAGAACGAGGCGAACCCGATGGCAATGACGCTTTCCGGCGCGTTGATGCTGCGCCATCTCGGTGAAATAGACGCCGCCGAGTCGGTGGAAGCGGCAGTCGCCGCCGTCGTCGGTGAGGGTAATGACGTGACCTACGATCTTCGCGAGGATCGTGACGCGTCGAAAGCCGCGACGACCTCCGGCATGGCCGACGCGATCATCGCGAAGCTGTAGCAGGGCGTCAGGGACCTGGCGTGGTTCGACCGGATTATGAGCGAGAGGCAGGTGACTGGTGGCGACCGGCTACGAAGTAGGAGTGTGGTTTCATCGGGAACAGGAGCCGTCGACGCTCATCGACTACGCGCGTCGCGTGGAAGCCATGGGCTTCGACCATTTGTGGGTGATCGAGGATCACTTCTACCTGGGCGGCGTCAGCCAGGCGGCGATTGCGTTGGCGGCGACGGATCGACTGACGGTGGGAATCGGCATCAATCCGGCGCTCGGGCGGAATGCGGCGTTCCTCGCCATGGAATACGGTACGCTGGCTCGCGCATTTCCTGGCCGGTTCATTGGGGGCATCGGGCATGGCACCGCCGAGAGGATGGAGGAGGTCGGCGCCAAACCCGCGTCGTGGCTCCGCTCCATTGAGGAAGTCACGACAGCCGTCCGCCGCCTGCTGCGCGGCGACACTGTCGACATGCAGGGCGAATACGTGCGGTTGTCCCACGCACAATTGAAACCGGCGCCGGACGAGGTTCCGCCGGTGCTCCTCGGCGTGCGCGGTGACAAATCCCTGCGCCTGGCGGGACGATGTGCTGACGGCGTGCTGCTCGTCGAGAACTCGGCGCCCAGCTATGTCCGGAAGGCCCGAAGCCTAATGGCGGCCGGCCGCGCCGACGCTGGCGTGACGGGTGATGGTCAGGTCATCGTCTACGCGAACTGCGTCGTGGATGACGACGATCCCGAGTTGGCCAGGAGCGAAATGCGCAACATCGTCGCGGAGCTCAACGGACCGGAGTTCTATCCAACGATAGCGCCGCTGGATTTCGCGGACGAGATGCGGGCGTTGATTGCCGCCGGCGGCGTCGACGCGTTGCGGACCGGGATGCCGGATGCCTGGCTCCGGGAGCTGGCCATTACCGGGTCGCACCAGGAGGCGCGGGAGTCGGTCGCCAATCTCGTCGAGGCCGGCGCCGGTGCGATCGTGCTGGTCCCGCCCGAGAATGCGGATTGGGACGCCTGGCTCGAAAAGCAGGCTTGGGCCGTGGCGGAGCGGTAAGTCCGGGAAGAGCATGGGCCGATTCCTTCGCCTGATGTCCTGGATCAATCGCCTCCACCGCCGCCATCGTCAGGATTGCCGCCTTCAGCAATCAGGATGCGGGCGATCTGTTGGAAGCCGCGATTTCGTGCATGGGCCAAAGGTGAAACCCCGTCCTTGTCGGCCAGGTCGGGATCGGCGCCATGTTCGAGCAGAAGTGAAATGATTTCCTGCTGGGTCTCGCCGCCATCGACGAGGATGATTGCTTCGAGAAGCGCTGTCCAACCCAGATGATTGACGTGGTCTACATCGATGTCCGTTTCGTCCAGCAAATACCGGACTACGTCAACGTGTCCACGCTCGCACGCCGGGATGAGCGCGACGCCTCCATAGCGATTCGTGATCGTTGGGTCGGCGCCCGCCTCGTTTGCCAGCTTGAGGATGTCGAGCAGACCCTCGGCGCCGGCGTAGAGGAACGGGTTGTTGAGCTGTTCGTCGCGGAGGTCGGGATCGGCGCTACGGGAGAGGAGAAGTGCGACTGCGGCGGTCTGCTTCGCGTAAGTCGCCGCCATCACGGCGGTGCGTCCGCGTTCGTCCTGGTGATCGACATCGGTTCCGTCATCGAGCAACTGCCGCAGCGCACTCAGGTCTCCGGCGGCGGCCCGTTCGGTCAACTCGGTCATGGATCCTCCCGTCATGTTTACTCGTCGAGATATGGTCGCAGGAACCATCGCATGGCTTCAATGAGGAGCTCTGGCAGATGTGTCAGGAATCCGTATCCGGGCTCGTCCAGGTCATCGCTCGACGTCCGCCTGGCTTGGGAAATGTCGCCTTGACGCCCTCGATGGCGGCTCCTATACTTTGCTGCGGCCCGGAACCCGGGTGGGTGCTGTGCCGACGTAGCTCAATTGGCAGAGCAGCTGTTTTGTAAACAGCAGGTTGCGGGTTCGAGTCCCATCGTCGGCTCCGCGGACATCGTGTTCACAACGGTC
>JBGTNF010000489.1:0-6437 GCA_041743205.1 Thermomicrobiales bacterium
TCGCACTTCGAGCCATTTGGGTTCTTCGGCATGGTCATGATCTCGATCGGCTTCCCGTTCATCGGCTGGGGCAAGCCGGTACCGGTCAATCCGTCCCGTTTCACGCACACGTTCGCACGTCACCGCAAGCGCGGCATGGCGTTGGTGGCCGCCGCCGGGCCGCTCTCCAATGTCGCCCAGGCGCTGGTGATGGCGATCCCGTACCAGCTCGCGGTGCGCGGCGACATTGCGATCAACGGCCAGGTCTGGCTGTTCGTCACCACGTTCATCACGGTCAACGTGTTGCTGGCGTCGTTCAACATGATCCCGATCCCGCCGCTCGATGGCCACAAAATCCTGATGGGCATCCTGCCCGATTTCTGGCGGCCGGTGTTGGCGCCGTTGGAGCAGTACGGGTTCGTCGTGTTGCTCCTGCTCTTCTTCATTGGAGGCCAGCTTGGCGGCTCCTTGGTCAACGGGATCATGCTGCCCGTGCGTGAACTGGTTTACGACGCGGTCAACATCGGCCTGTGACCACTAACGTCGTGACAGCCACGGCGCCGCCTGGTTCCGAGCCGATCCTCGCGAACTACCAGCTTCGGCTGTCATCGTATGAGGGTCCGCTCGATGTATTGCTGCGGCTGATCGAACGCAGCCAGCTCGATATCGAGGACGTCTCGCTGGTCGCGGTCACCAGCCAGTTCCTCGCCTTCGTCGCCACCCTGGACACCGCGCCGTCGTTCGTGATTGCGGACTTCGCGGCGGTCGGCGGCCGGCTCACCGTGTTGAAGAGCCGATCGCTGCTGCCGAGACCGGTCGTGGATGCGGAAGAACCCGAGCAAAGCGACCTGACGCACCAGCTACGGGAGTACCGGCGGATCAAGGACCTGGCGAAGAATCTGGGTGCGGCGCACGCGCGAGGGCTGAGCGCATTCGGCCCGGCAGCCGGCGGCGCAGTGGTTCGACCGCTGGCCGGCAAGCCGTCGCGGCTCGGGCCACACGACCCGTCGTCGCTGGTCCGATCGATTCGCCGGCGGCTGACGATCATCCCGCGCCAACCAGAGGTCGTCCGGCAACGGCGGGTGATCAGCCTGCGGGATTTGGTCGCTCGGGTAGCGGAACACGTCGCCGATTCGTCCGACGCGCGGTTTGGGCAGATCGTCTCGGGCTTCCATACGCGAACCGATGTCGCCACCGCCTTCCTTGCGGTACTCGTGCTGATTCGTCGCCAGTCCATCGACGCGTCCCAGGGCGACCTGTATGGGGAGATTGCACTCCGGCCCGGCTTGGGCGCCATGCTGACCGACCCGTCCGCCGACGACGACGCATTCGTCAATTGACCTGGAGCAACCCGTGAGCGACAGAACGGCGCAACTGGCCCTCGAAGGCGCCGGAGAACCTGTGGCGCCAGAGGACCTGCCCGCCTTGATCGAGGCATTGCTGCTCGTAGCCCCGGAACCGCCGACGATCGCCGACCTGGCCGAGGCGGCAGGCGTACCCGCCGACCAGATCGAACAGGCGGCCGCGCGCCTTGGAGACGAATCGGGCCGCGGACTGATCGTGCAGCGGCAGGGCGACCACCTCCACCTCGCCACCTCGCCCCGGTTTGCCCGCCACATCGCCTCCTTTTTGGGCCTGGACCGGGAAGGCAAACTCTCACCGGCGGCGCTGGAGACGCTGGCGATCATCGCCTACCAGCAACCGGTTACCCGGGCGGACATCGATGCAGTGCGAGGCGTGGACTCGTCGGGCGTGCTGGCGACCCTCCACGCCCGGGAGCTCATCGAACCGGTGTCCCGCCTCGCGGCGATCGGCAACCCGTTCCAGTACGGCACGACCGTCGGCTTCCTGCGGCTCTTCGGCCTGGCGTCGCTCGCCGACCTGCCGCCGCTTGGGATGTTCGATGGGGCCGAGGGCGGCGCCCTGCTCGATCAGGCGATGGCCGGGTCCACCGCGACGGACACTGACGCAACGTCACATTCGGGAGTGAACGGTTGACCACTGAGCCCACCATTTACATTGCGCCTGGCATTGCGCTGCCGCCGATCATGATCCAGCGATTTCGTAACGTTCACGGACGGTCGGCGACCGACGAATGGCTGGGCCGGCTGGCCTCGACGCTGCCGGCGTGGCTCGCAACGTGGGAGATCGAGCTGGACCAGGTCGAGCCGCCCGACACGTTCAACATCGTCCTCTTCGGCCATTCGGCGAAAGCCGGGGAGGTCGTGCTCAAGCTCAGCCCACCCACCTTCGAATCGCGAGCCGAACTGGCAGCCGTAAAGCAGACGTCGGGACCGGGATTCGTTCGGCTGATCGACGCCGATCCGTCCATCTCGTTGATGATGCTGGAACGCATCCGGCCCGGAACCGAGCTGGGCGCCGCCGAACTCTCCGAGGAGGCGGCGACCCGAATCTGCGCAGCGCAACTTCTGAAATATTGGCGGGAACCGGCGGACGTGACCGACCTCATCCCGCTGGATCGCTGGGCGAAGGAATTGCTGACGCACGATCCGGCGGCCCATCCTCACCGGCGGACCTGCTGGCGACCGGCAAGGCGATCGCTCACGAGCTGCTCTCGGCGCCGACAAGCCAATCGCTCCTCCACGGCGACCTGCACCACCAGAACATCCTCCAGGGTCCGGAAGGCCCGGACGGCTCCTGGATTACGATCGATCCCAAGGGCTTGATCGGTGAGCGCGGCTACGATATCGCGAGCTGGATGATGAATCCGTGGGGATATTTGGTTCGTGACGATTATGTGGAGATCGGCAACCGGCGTCTCGACATCCTTGCCGAGGCGCTCTGCGATGATCGTTCACGGCTCGCGAAATGGGCCGTGTTTCACGCCGCCCTCTCGCTCTGCTGGAGCCTGGACGCGGAGCAACCGGGGAATCCGGAAGGCGACATCGCCTTCTTGCGGACCATGGTCAGATTGCTCGACTAAACCTGCTCGACGCCAGCCAGGCTGCGCGTGCGGGCGATCACGTCCTGGATCGCGATCAGCGCGTCGTCGATCTCATCGATCGAGTTGCCCCGGCCCACGGTCAGGCGCAGGCTGGCCCGTGCGTCCTCGTCGGTCAACCCGATCGCCCGCAGCACGTGACTTGGCTCGGAATTACCTGTCGTGCAGGCCGACCCGGCCGACGCCGCGACGCCCTGCATGTCCAGCCCCAACAGGGCGGTTTCGCCCTGGACACCGTGGAAGCTGACGTTGAGGTTGTTGGCCAACCGGGCCGGGCCGGCCGTTGGACCGTTGAGGCGAATGTCCGGGATCGTTTCGACGATGCCGTCCCAAAGCCGGTCGCGGAGGTTTGCCGTGTGCGCCGCGTAGGTTCCGCGCAGCGCCTCGGCCCGGCGCAGGGCCTCCGCCAAGCCGACGATGAGCGGAACGTTTTCGGTGCCGCCCCGGCGCCCGGACTCCTGCCCACCGCCGTCCTGCTGGTAACGGATCGGCGTCCCCTTCCGGACGTAGAGCAGACCGACCCCTTTTGGCCCGTAGAACTTGTGCGCCGAAAGGGAGAGCAGGTCGACGCCAAGCGATTCGACATCGAGCGGGAACAAGCCAGCGGCCTGGACAGCATCGGTGTGAAACGGCACGCCTCGATCCCGGGCAACGGCGCCGAGATCGGCAATGGGCTGGATCGTCCCGATCTCGTTGTTGGCGTACATCACGGAAACGAGGCACGTTTCCGGCCGGATCGCCTCGCGAAGGGCTTCAGGATCGATCCGTCCCTCGGCATCGCTCGGCAGCACCGTGACCGGGAACCCCTGATCGCGAAGCGAATCGGCGGCGTGAAGCACGGCGTGGTGTTCGATGGCGGTCGTGACCAGATGCGGCATCGGTCCTGAGGGATTGGCCAGCCGGGCCGCCCAGGCAACGCCCTTGAGCGCAAGATTGTTGCTTTCGGTGGCGCCGCCGGTGAAGACGATTTCAGAGGCGCGACAACCAAGGATCGCAGCGATCGTTCGACGCGATCCATCCAGAGCGGCGAGCGCATCCTGTCCGAGGCGATAGATGCTCGACGGATTGCCGAACACTTGCCCGAAGTAGGGCTGCATGGCGTTCACGACATCGGGATCGGTAGGTGTGGTGGCGGCGTGATCGAGGTAAATGGAGGGCTGACCGTAGGTCATGGAACGGGGGTGCTCCGCGGTTTACCAGCGTCAGGAGGTCGCGAATTGGGGAACCGGGTCGACAGCCCGATCAGACGGCGGTCGGGATCCGGTCCGATGTCGAGGCGGGCGAAGCTGGAGTGGCGATCAAATCGGCCAGCGTCTGGGAATCGAGCGCATCCACGATGGAATCGCGAAGGCGCAGCCAGACCGGCCGGGTTTCGCAGCCATCGATCAGCGGGCAAATTTGCTCGGACTCGTCTTCGGAGACACACTCCATCGGCGCGATGGGGCCTTCCATGATGCGGAAGACTTCGCCGACGCGAATATCTTCCGGCGCCCGTCCGAGCACATAACCACCGTGGGCGCCGCGCTTGCTGGCGACGACGCCAGCTCGTCGCAGCGGGGCGATGAGCTGTTCGAGGTAGGCGGGGGGAACGGAGGATTCCTTGGCGATATCGGTTATCGACAATGGACCGGCGCCGTAGTGATGGGCGAGCGCCACCATTGCGCGCATCCCATACTCGCCTCTTGTCGAAACTTTCATGCAGTCTGCCTCCTGAACGGGGGTATGCGCCCCCATACGGTACTCTACAGGCTTCCGCAAGTCTTCGTCAAGCAGTTCGTCCGGGCGGGTTTGGTCAACGCCGACGGTAATGCTTCCATGAAGATAGTGTCTCGCTGATCGCCTCGCGCCACTCCGCCGAGATGGACGTGTTGCCCAGCAAGCCAGGGGCCATCTGGCGGTTGAGATGCACGAAACGGTCCGCAGTGAAGATGCCGCGGTACCGTCCCGATTCGGTGACCGGCACCGCCCACCGGTTCATCCGGTTCATGTACAACTGCACGTCGTAGATCGAATCGTTGATGTCGGCGACATAGACCGAGCGATCCATGACGTCGGCCACGGTCCGGCCGGCGACTCCCCCCGCCAGGCCGTCCAGCAGGTGTGACCGCCAGAGCATGCCCACCACCTTGCCGCCCTGGGTTACGGCCATGTCGCGCGGACCACCGCGCAGCGCGAAGGTAAGCGGGTCGCCCGGCGACACGCCCCCCATATCCCACAGGGCGTACTGCCCGACCTTGAGCCGCCGCATGGCCGATTGAACGCGCTCGACACGAGCCTCGGCCTGGGCGGCGAAGAAGATGAACAGACCGGTCAGGATCAGGATCGGGTTTCGCTGCCAGATGCCGGCGATGACGCAGATTGCCGAGAAGGCGATTCCCGCCGCGACGGCGATTGCGGTCGCCCGTTCCCGGCCCAGGGAGGGCGACAGGGCCGCGCGCGCCATCCGGCCGCCATCGACCGGAAAGGCAGGTATTAGGTTGAAGGCAAGGATGAAGAGGTTCGTGATCGCCAGGTAGGAGAGCAACGTGGCCGCGGTCATGGCCCCAAGCGGGTTGCTGGTGGAGAAGAGACTGTCCCACCCGGCCAGCACGCCGGTGAGAAGCAGGGGCGGGACAAGGGCGACGGCGATCGCCAGATTGGTGGCGGGTCCAGCGACGGCGATCAGGAACTCGCTCCGCGGTTCGGCCGGCATCTGTTCGATGCGGGCAACTCCCCCGAACGGCCAAAGCGTGATGTCCAGCACCCGGATCCCGAACTGCCGCGCCATGACGCAGTGCCCCAGCTCGTGCAGCAGCACCGAGCCGAACACCAGGGCAACCAGTACCATCCCGAGCGCGAAGGCGCCGAACCCGCGGGACGAACTCAGTCCCCATTGCCAGACAGCCCAAAGCACGACCAGGCCGAACGTGGAATGCACGTTGATATCGACGCCGTAGAGATGTCCGACCTTGAAAGCTCGCAGCATCGACCTTGGAACCGTTCGTTGTTGGAGGAGGAGAAGTCACGGGCGTCATCGCCTGCGCCGTGGGGCGACGGCGGCTTGAAGGACCGGTTCAATCGTCATGGTAGCGGTCCGGCTGGCGACCGCACAGTGAACGTACGCCGGCGGGTTGCGAAGCTTCTGCCGCCGTTCGCGATCAGGGTGGCCCCGTCCCTTGGCGGCGGACTATACTAGGCATCGTTGTACGCGCCCGTAGCTCAGCGGATAGAGCGCTTGCCTCCGGAGCAAGAGGCCGCAGGTTCGAGTCCTGCCGGGCGTACCGAAAACAGTTGTATCCATAGGATTTTGTCGGCCGTGTGGTTTAACAGCTGTCGGCGACTATGGATTCGGTAGTACCACAGTAGTACGACCCGCCCGAGACACCCTATCCTAATCCTTAAGGAAAAGTCGTCGAAGCTGGTGCGTCGGCGAGCAAATCCCAGATCGTACAAATATCGGTTACGTAAGTGGATCGGCTTCCAAAGCACTTCACACATGTTCAAGTTTGATCACCTG
>JBGTNF010000490.1:0-1864 GCA_041743205.1 Thermomicrobiales bacterium
GTCGATGAAGAAGAGGGCGAAGGCAACCGCGATCAGCGCCGCGCCGGTCCAGTTCACCGGCAGCGTGCCCAGCGCGTAGAGCCCGAGCACGAGGCTGACCACGCCGACGATGCCGGGGATGAACCCGCCGGGATTGCCGAGCTCCAGGAAGATGCCCAGCGCCCCGAACGAGAGCAACAGGTAGGCAATGGTCGGGTCGGAAATCAGCTGCAAGAGGCGCTCGATGACGTTCATCGAGGTCGCGCTGGTTTCGGCCCCAGCCGTGGTCAAAGTGACGGACTCACCGTTCGCCATCGTCGCCGTCAGGCCGTCGACCTCGTTGAGCAGCGTCTCGAGGTCAGGTGCCTGGAGGTCGATCACGCCCAGATCGAGAGCGTCGGCGGCGGTGATGTTGGCGGCGTCGCGCACGGCCGATTCCGCCCAGTCGGCGTTGCGGCCGCGGAGCTCGGCCAGGTTGCGGATGGTCGACACGGCGTCGTTGGTGACCTTCGCCTCCATCGTGTCGGTCATCTCGCTGCCGTCGCCGGAAACGGGAGAGGCCGAGCCGATGCTCGTGCCCGGCGCCATCGCCGCGATGTGCGAGGCGTAGGTGATGAAGACGCCCGCCGAAGCGCCCCGCGCCCCGCGCGGCGACACCCAGGCGATCACCGGGACCTCGCTTTCGAGGATCGCGCGGTCGATGTCGTCCATCGCGCTGCCGAGGCCGCCGGGCGTGTCGATTTCCAGCACGATCGCGTCGGCGTCGGCATTTTCCGCCGACCTGATCCCACGTTCGACATACTGCGCCATGGTCGGCGTGATCGTGCCGTCGACGGTGACAATGCGCACCTGGGGCACATCGGACTGGGCGGCGAGGGGCGAAATGACGAGCAGCAGGAGCCCCGCCAGGAGCGAGACGACCGCCCATAGGCGAAACGCGATCGGCATGGATTGGGTTGGGAGACGGGACGTCACGGCCATCCTCCTGACGGGTTGCTATTCGCCAAGTATAGACCCGTGTTGACGGTGGTCTGGCGGTCACAACCAACCCGGTGCTTGCGCTATCAGATCATGCGTTCTATCGTGTCCGTACATGCAAACGGAGGCGTTCATCGAGGAGGAAGCAGTGA
Organism: Thermomicrobiales bacterium; assembly: GCA_041743205.1. Classification (GTDB taxonomy): domain Bacteria; phylum Chloroflexota; class Chloroflexia; order Thermomicrobiales; family UBA6265; genus JACCYX01. Next base: position 1,110 of record JBGTNF010000490.1, read on the forward strand.
GTGAGCCAGCATTCGCCCACGGCAAGATTTGCTACATCATCATGCCCTCGGCCGATCCGGAACAGTCGGCCCGGTTCTACCGCGACGTGTTCAACTGGAAGACGCGATCAGACGACGATGGCACGCTGGCGTTCGACGATGCGGTGGGGCAGGTCTCCGGGATGTGGGTGACCGATCGCGAGGCGGTCGAGAACCCCGGCGCCGAGGTGCACATCATGGTCCGCGACGCTGCCGAAACGGAGCGCGAGATTGTGGCGCATGGCGGGTCGCTCGTCTGGCGCTCCGGCCCCCGGGGTGATGAGGTGTACGGCACGTTCCGCGATCCGTCCGGCAACCTGTTCGGGTACTACCAGCAATCCGGGTTGGATCGGTAACGGTGGACAAGCACGACGTTCGCCGCCTCGCGCTGGCGCTCGATGGCGTGACCGAAAAGGGCGAGGACAGCTTCGAATTCCAACGCGACGGTCGGGGCATCGCGTGGCCGTATCCCGAACGGCTGCATCCGAAGCGGGCGCGGATCCCCCGCTACGACCAGTTCGTGATCCGCGTGGCCGATGCCGACGACAAGGAGGCGTACCTGCGCGGCGAACCGGAAATCTTCTTCACCACCGACCATTACAACGGGTATGGCGGCGTGATCGTCCGCCTCGACGCGATCGACGAAGCCCGGCTGGCCGAACTGCTTCGAGACGCATGGGCGGCCGCGCCGCTCAGTTCCCGAATGAAACGCGCCGTGTAATACGGAATCCCATTAG
>JBGTNF010000491.1:0-12207 GCA_041743205.1 Thermomicrobiales bacterium
GGCGACGACCCCCGCCGTGCGGGCCGGCCGGGTCAGGACCTTCTGGCTGCGCTCTCGTTCCTCGATGCTGTTTCCACGAAGGTTCCTCCTCCCTATCGCGAGCGGTTCGAACGCCTCCGCGAACAGGTGCGCACCGCCGACGACGGTGCTGGTCTGCCCGAGGCCCTGCTCCACGGCAATCTGCTCCACAATCCGGATCACGCGCTCCTGACCGCCCAGGGGCCGGTCGCGATTAACTGGAAGTCGGCCGGGCGTGGTCCCCGCCTCGCCGACATCGCCTGGCTGTTGTGGGGAGCTGCCTGGGTTGAAGGGAACGGCATCGGCGCGGCGGTGGACGCGTACCGCCGGCACATCGACCTGAACGACGACGAGCTCGACCGGCTCGAAGCGGTCATGTTCATCCGGCCGCTGTACCTGACGTGCTTCGACTATCGTCGTACCCTCCTGAATGGACATCAACCTGATGGGAGTGAGGGCTGGTGGAACTTCATCGACCCGGAGCACATCAGCGCAACCGCGGCCGCGGCCCGGACCGCGTTCCGCCGGTAGCTGCCCGGCGCCGGCGATAGAGCAGGCAGACATGACGACATGAAACAGGAGGCTGGCCAATCGGCCAGCCTCCTGTTCGACGTTCCCAGCAATGACGCATCCACTGAATAAAGATACGATCAAGTTCGACGGCCCATTCGCTGATCTCACCACGTAAAATGCAGTCATACCATTGACAAGGAGGTCATACATGGTCATGTATCCAGTAAACGTCCGGCACAAAGGTCAAGTCACGATTCCGGCTTCGATTCGCGATGAAATGGGCCTGAAGGAAGGAGATCGCCTCCTGGTTCAACGCCGCGGTCAGGAAATCGTCCTCGTTTCGCCCGAAGATGTGGTCGATCCCACGGCGGGCGCCTTTCGGCAGTACACCAACGGTGAATTCCTGACACCGGAGCAAATCCGCGAGATCGCCGCGCAGTCGATCGCGGATGAGGTGATGGCGAAAATGGAGGAAATCGAGCGTAACCGACGAAATCACGTTCATTGACACCAATGTGCTGATCTATCACCTCGTCCAAACCGATCACGAAGCTTCCCAGGCGTCCCACGAACAGTTCGCTCGATTGCGCTCCGGCTCCGAGACGGCATTCGTGAGCAGCACCGTCGTGTTCGAATCCGTCCACGTTTCCCGGACGTCGAACGGCGTTCCAAAGCCCCTGATTGCGGATACGCTTGCCGATGTCCTGCGACTCGTGGGCCTTCAATCCGACCATAAGGCGGCGCTTCTCGACGCGCTCGCGTTCTGGCGCGACCAGGGACCGTTGTCGTTTCCAGATTGCTTTCACCTGGCCCTTGCCAGGCATCTCGGCATGACGAGGATTTACAGCTTTGATCGGAAGATGGACCGGTATCCCGGCGTCGAGCGCATCGAGCCCTGATGCCAACCGCCAGTTGCTTCACGACTGGGATGATGGCTCCCCATCCGAACATGAAGCACCAAATGGGGTGTCCGGTTGAAGATGGGTGGCGCCAGTGGTCAATGGGGAGCGTTAGGTGGCAGCGATCTATCGCGCGAAGATAACCAGCAACGGTCGGGTCACGATTCCCGTCGAAATCCGTGACGCACTCGGTTTTCGGCCCGGTAACGTTGTCGTATTCGAGATACTGGATGGACACGTAGCCATTCGACTCTCTGAGCACAACGAGCACCAGTCCTCGAAATCGCAGCCGAACGATTAGGTGGCTCCGACTGCTGGCATCTTTGCTGAATACGCCTACACCCGAAATCCGGACCCGGCCGAAGAGCGGCGATGGGTTGCCCGGCAGATCGCCGAGACGGCCGCCCTGAATGACTGATCCGTGGCAGGCAACGCCAGCCTTTCTCCGGGCGCCGAACATTTCCGGCGATCCGGACCTGTACGAAATCGAGAACCTGGCCGCCGATCCCGATGGCGCGGTCGAAGCGGCGATGCGCCGGATTCACCCGTGGGACGGCGCCGTGGTGATGGACGTCGGGGCCGGGACCGGGTTCCACATCGAGCGCTTCCATCGCGACGCGGCGCATGTGATCGCCGTCGAGCCGGACCCGGTCTTGCGGCTCGCCCTGATGCGGCGGCTGGTCGACCGGGATCTCAGGCGAACGTCGGTGATCGGGGCCAGTGCGGCGGCGATCCCGTTGCGGGACCGCTCGGTCGATATCGCGCACGCCCGGTTCGCCTACTTCTTCGGCCCCGGCTGCGAGCCCGGCCTGGCCGAGCTCGAACGCATCGTCAGACCTGGCGGCAGGGCCTTCATCATCGACAACGACCTGCGCACCGGGACCTTCGCGTCATGGGTGCGAGCTACCTACGACATCATCACGGACGAATCGATCGACGAAGATGAGCGGTTCTGGATCGACCGAGGAGTCACGATCGAGCGGCTGGTATCCCGTTGGCAGTTCGAAGATCGCAACGCCTTCGAGAGCGTCGTCCGTCTCGAATTCCCGGCCGAGGACGCCGAGCGGTTCCTCGGCGATCACGCCGGCCTGGAGGTCGACTACAACCTGCTGCTGATCCACCGCCCGTACGGCTGATCGCTCAACCTGATCAGAAGCGCCAGCGGGTCTGGCTGCCCTGGTCGCCCCGTTGGTAGCCGAACGCCGTGTCGGGTGCAACGCGGTAGACCCACGCCTCGTGGCCCGCGCTGACGAACGCGCCGTTCGCCACGTCAAAGCGCCAGTCGGCGCCGTACTTGGACTCGTAGGCATCGGCGATACCCTGCAACGCCGCGTCGTCCGTGACCCATTCGGCCCTGCCCTCGACGATGACGTCGAGTCCTTCGCCGTACCGATTGCACCCGGTGGTGAGGATGCAGCGGTCGTTGGCGGCCAGGTTCCGGCGCTTGCGCTCGTCCTCTCCCGTGCAGAAATGGAGCGCATCGTTGCGCCAGACCGCCAGCAGCGGGGTGACGTGGGGCCGCCCATCGGGGCGGACGGTCGACAGCCAAAAGATCTCCGCCGCCTCGAGGTGGGCGCGAGCCTCGTCCCAGGGAACGGGCGCGGCGCCCTCGCTGCTGTATCGCTTGTCCACGTCCGTTACCGGTTGTCGTGTCGACATCGTCATCTCCTCTTCGTCCTGGCCGTCGTACGTTTAGCCTTGTTCCGGTCAGACAGGTCCCATCTTCTCACCGGCGAACGTGGCTGGCTTCTTCCCGATTGCCCAACTTGATCGTTAGTCAATCGCTGACTAGGTATACTGAGCGCCACGCGCCTCAACGGCGCTTACTCCAAACGCCGCCGGATATCGGATCCGGGCCAGGCGGTAGGGGAACTCGCACGGAGTGACATCATGGCCCTCGCCACCATCCCCGGTTATCCACGGATCGGCAAGCACCGCGAACTCAAGAAGGCGCTGGAAGCGTTCTGGGCCGGCAAGATCGACGACGCTGCCCTGCTCCACACGGCCGAGGCGATTTACACCTCGGGCTGGGCGACCCAGGGGACGGCCGGGATCGACCTGTTCCCGATCAACGACTTCTCCTTCTACGACCAGATGCTCGACACCGCCGGCCTGCTCGGGCTGATTCCCAAGCGCTATCAATCGGACGAGGACGCGGTTGGGATGGACACCTACTTCGCGATGGCCCGCGGCCGCTCCGGCGACCGCGACGTGCCAGCGATGGAAATGACCAAGTGGTTCGACACCAACTACCACTACATCGTCCCCGAGGTCGATGCCGATTCCACCTTCCGGCTCAACGGCTCGAAACCCTTCGTGATGCTGGAGGCGGCACAGAAGGCAGGCATCGAAGGCAAAACGGTCCTGGTCGGCCCGGTCACCTTCCTCGCGCTCGCCAAGGCGGCTGACGACCAGTTCGATCCCCTGACGTTGCTGGACCGCGTGCTGCCGGTCTACGCCGGGATCGTGACACAGCTGGCCGAAGGCGGCGCGAAATGGATCCAGTTCGATGAGCCGATCCTGGCGACCGACCTCGGCGAAGGCGTGCTCGCCGCGGTGCGCCGGGCCTACGAAACGATCGCCTCCGCCCGCGGCGAGGCGAAGATCATTGTCCAGACGTACTTCGATCACGTTGGCGAGGCGTACGACACGCTGGTCGACCTGCCGGTCCAGGGCGTCGGGCTCGATTTCGTGCGTGGTCCCGAGAATCTCGGTTACGTCGCCGAACGCGGCTTCCCGGCCGACAAGGTCCTCGTCGCCGGCGTGATCGACGGCCGGAACATCTGGGCCGCCGACCTGAACGAAGCCTTCGCGACGCTCACGGAATTGGCCGATCACGTCGGCCCGGACCGGATCCACGTTTCGACCTCATGCTCGCTCCAGCACGTACCCTACGATGTCGAACTCGAAACCGATCTCGATCCCGAGGTGAAGGGCTGGCTCGCCTTCGCCGAGCAGAAGCTGCACGAGGTCGCGGTGGTGACCCGTGGCCTCAATGCGGGGCAGGACGCGATCGCCGCCGAGCTGGCCGCTAGCGCAATCGAGCGCGAACGGGCGGCCAGCTCGTCACGACGCCGCAACCCAACGGTCCAGGACCGCCTGGCGACCCTGCCGGACGACGCCGCCAGCCGGGGTATTCCCTACGCCAAGCGGGCGCTCCTCCAGCAGGAACGGCTCGATTTGCCGCTGTTGCCGACGACCACGATCGGCTCCTTCCCACAGACCGGCGAGGTGCGCGCCGCCCGGCGCAAGTTCGAGCGCGGCGACCTCGACGGGGCCGGCTACGAGACCTTCATCAAGGGCCAGATCCGCGACGTCATCGCGCATCAGGAAGCGCTGGGGATCGACGTGCTGGTCCATGGCGAGTCCGAGCGCAACGACATGGTCCAGTACTTCGGCGAGCAACTCGAAGGCATCACCTTCACCCGCCACGGCTGGGTCCAGAGCTACGGCTCCCGCTACGTGCGGCCGCCGGTGATCTACGGCGATGTTTCCCGGCCCGAACCGATGACCGTCCGCTGGGCGACCTACGCCCAGTCCCTGAGCGAGAAGCCGGTCAAGGGCATGTTGACCGGCCCGGTCACGATCCTCAACTGGTCATTCGTGCGCGACGACCAGCCGCGCGCTCTGACCTGCCGCCAGATCGCGCTCGCGATCCGGGACGAGGTCGCCGATCTCGACGCCGCCGGGATCGCGATGATCCAGATCGACGAGGCTGCCCTGCGCGAAGGATTGCCGCTGCGCCGGGACGACTGGGGCATTTACCTTGGCTGGGCGGTCGAGAGCTTCCGGATCGCGGCCGGCGGGGCGCGGCCCGAAACGCAGGTCCACACCCACATGTGCTACTCGGAGTTCGGCGACATCTTCGAGGCGATCAGCGATCTCGACGCCGACGTGATCTCGATCGAGAACGCGCGCTCCGGGCTCGACCTGCTCCAGGCCTTCCGCGAGCAGGGCTACGACAAGGGCGTCGGTCCCGGCGTTTACGACATCCACAGCCCCCGCGTGCCGCCGGCCGAGGAGATCGTCGCCAACCTCCGCGCCACATTGACCGTGCTCGACGCTCGCCGGGTCTGGGTCAACCCCGATTGCGGCCTGAAGACCCGCAAGCCGGAGGAATCGACGGCGGCGTTGCGAAACATGGTCGCCGCCGCGAAAGACGTTCGTGCCAGCCTGGAGCCCGTCGTGGACTGACGCATCCTGTCCAATCGATTCTGCCTTCGACGCGCCCTGGAGGTCACGATCTGGGGCGCGTTGCTCGTCACGGAGCGGATCCATGCCGAGGTACTACGTCGCCATCGACGTAGTACCATAGTGTCAGTGAATTGGGAGGTCGAAGGAGCATCTTGATGGCCGCCACGAAAATGACCCGCAAGGGTCAAGTCACGATTCCGGCTGAAATCCGGCAACAACTCGATCTCCACGAGGGGGACCACTTCGTCGTCGATGCCGTGGATGGCAAGGTCATCTTCGAAAGCCAGCGAGACATCGTCCGGCGCTCCTCCGGCGTGTTTGTGAGATACGCGAAGAATGGCCCATTACTGACCGACGAGGACATGGATGAGATTGTGGCCCAAGCCATGGTCGACGAATTCTTCGATGGCAAGAAGGATCAATGACCATTGAAGCATTCCTGGATACGAGCATCCTGATCGACGCCCTCGTGCCGAAGCACGCCGATCACCATGCCCGGGCCAGTGAACTGTTGCGCCAGGTCGGCCAGGGAAACATCAGTCTGCACGTGTCGGTCACGGTCGTCCTCGAAGCGACATTCGTCTTGACGAGGGCCTATGACGTGCCCCGAACCGAGGTTGCCGCGGAACTATCGGAGCTTCTACGGTTGGCGCAGGTGGTGTCGTTCGAGAAACCTCTCCTGTTGCGCACACTCGACCTGTGGGCCAGGGAGTCGCCGCTCTCGTTTGCGGATTGTTACCACCTCGTGTCCGCAGAAGCGCTCGGATTGAGCGCAATCTATTCGTTCGACAGGAAGATGGGCCGCTACCCTGGCGTTGAGCGCATCGAGCCCTGACGCTCCTCCAAGCCGTTCCGGCGACCGTTTGGCATGTATGTACATCCGGTATTTCATCTGATACTATGGATCAAGTTGTCATAGGAGACGCCCAATGGTCCTGAAAACGATGTCATCCAACGAAGCCAAGCAGCGCTGGGGCGCGGTCATGGGAGCGGCAGGCGAGGATGGCGATGAAATCATCGTGGAGTCGCACGGATCGCCGAAAGTTGCGGTGATCCCCTACGAATCGCTCAGGGAATTGCACAGGCTTCGCCGCGAAAACAGGCGGACGACGGCATTGGATCGGTTCCGCACGCTCCAAAATGCCCTGGCCGACAAGAACCAGGATCTTTCCGATGAAGATGTCGAGATTCTTTCAAATCGCTTCTCACATGATTTCATCGACGATCTCGCGGCGGAAGGGAAGCTCCGATTCGAACGTGATCACATCTGATGCGAGCCCTGATCGATACCAATGTACTGATCAGCGTGCTCTTGTCGACGTCGTCCTCCAAACCTCCAGCGGCGATCATCGACCATGCGTTCGCCCGCACGTTCGAACTCCTTCTCAGCGAAACGACAATCGCTGAACTGAGAGACAAGGTTGCCACTAAACGCTACTTGTCATCACGACTCTCCAGCAAGGAAGTCACGGAATTCGTTCGCGTGTTGAGCGACGTCGCCACCATCCTTCCGGAACTGGCGGAAGAGTTCCCGGCACTCTCGGGCGATCGAAAGGATGACCACCTGCTCTTCCATGCCGTGACAGAGAATGCGAATTTCTTGGTGAGCGGCGACAAGGACCTGCTGGTGCTTCGGAAAATCGACACGACTCGCATTGTCAGCCCCGCCGAGGTCGTCGCCATCCTCGAAGCGGAAACGACTCCCTGATCCCAAAACGGTGGGGCAGAGACAGGTTGGGCGATGACGCGTTGCGCCGATTTTGTCAGGACGCCCGGGCCGAGTCGCCCTGGGCATCCAGCTCACGGATCGCGCGCACTGGCGAGCACCACAGCCACGCTGCCGCGCCGATCTCGCCGATCCCGGCCAGCACGAGCGTCTCCTGCAAGCCGATGACTTCCCCCAGCACCCCGCCCACCACGGCGCCGATCGGCACGACGCCCATCGCCACGAACCGGGCCGTGGCGCCGGCGCGGCCACGGAGATGGTCGGGCGTCAGCGCCTGTCGAATGCTCGCCTGGTTGACGTTGAAGAGCGTCATGCCGATCCCGAAGAAGAACTGCGCGGCGATCAGCATCGGTACGACCAGCCAACCCGCCCCCTCGGCCAGCGGCACGAGGAGGTCACTCACGCCGGTGACCACCAACGCCACGGTGGTCGTCACGCCCAGGCCCAGCCGCCGGTTCATGAACGACGGCAGCAGGGCGCCAACCAGGAACCCCAGACCGCCGACGCTGAACACGATGCCCAGGGCGGCGGGGCCGACCTCGAGCACCTGGACGATGTAGAGGACGAACACCGCTTCCAGCATTGCGTTGAACAGGTTGAGCACACCCCGCGTCCCGACCACGGCCCGCAGCGTGCCCGTCCGCCAGACGACATCGAGACCGGCCCGAATCCGCTGGCGCATCCCGTCCTCACGCTCTTGGGCAAGGCCGTCGAGTTGCTCGTGAACCTGGATCCGCCAGATCGTCAACGCCGACACGGCGTACAGCGACGCGTTGCCCAACAGGGTGAGCGGCGCGCCCAGGAACTGGATGAGGTTTCCGGCCACGCCAGGACCAACCAGCTCGGAGGCCGTGCGGCTGAGTTCCAGCTTGCTGTTGCCGTCGACGAGGCGCCAGCGCTCGACCACCGAGGGCAGGAACGCGCCGTAGGCCACATCGAACAGGAGCGATCCCACGCCGGAGACGAGCACGATCAGGTAGAGCAACGGGAACGACAGCAGCCCGAACCACCAGGCCACGGGAATCGCGGGCAGCGCGACGGCCCGGATCAGGTCGGCGCCAATCATGATCGGGCGTCGTGGACGCCGGTCGACCAACGCCCCGGCGTGGAGACCCAGCAGCAGGGATGGTACCGAGGCAACGGCCGTCAAGACGCCCATCTGGAACGACGAGGCATCAAGGGTCATCGTTGCCGCCAGCGGCACGGCGAGGAACGACACCTGCGCCGCCAGTTGGGCAACCGTCTGTCCGGCCCACAGTTTCAGGAACGCCGGCTCGCGCCACAGCGATGTCGCCATCTGCTCATTGCCCTCGCAGGTAACACTGACCCGTTCGCCAGGTCAACACCACGTCATTCCACCCGCTTCGGCTTGTTATCGACTTCAACGCTCCGACCGTCGATGCGTGAGAAACTGGTCCGGTTCCCGTGCCCACGCATCCGCCATCGGCCCCGGTCTGCTCCAAACCTGGAGTGGCCACCGGGTCAACGCCCGCTATTGTTCGAGCCGAGCCCGGGTGAGTTCGCACGATTCCCTCGTCTGCCAGGAATCGGCCCGTTTGACGGCAGCGTTGACGGTTCATTGACGCTGCAACCGTATCGTCACGTTTGTCCCTGGACGGCGTGAGCACGCCACGGCCAGGCACATGCCAGGCGGTTTCCGGGTGTCTCGGCACATCGTGCCCCAACGGCCACATGGCATCGTGCCAGACTGCGCCCTCGAACCGGGCGCCACCCTTGAACGGGAGACAGGCGGCAATATCGCAATGGCCGAGACAATGGATCTTCAGGGAGGAGACTAGGCAGGAAAGGAGGGTTCGCACATGGCGTCCTCATCTCAAGATGGGAACCGATGCCGAACCTCCGGCGTCTATCTGCATTGGGACACATCGAGACGCGTGCATATCTCGACCGTCAGGAACCGAATCGCCAGGCCGAAGATTGCCACGGCGACCAATCATGCAATTGTTGAGGAACTACCAACCATGCTTATGACCACCACCATGCCGACACCGTTCGTCAGTGCTTATCAGGATTCGAGGGATTACCAGTTCGGGAGCGGTGTGGCCCGTATCCTCGGTGACGGCGACGACACCGGCGGCCATTTCGACCTGATTCACATGACCCACCAGCGGGGCGACGCCACGCCGCTCCATATCCACCATACCCACGACGAGGCGTTTTTCGTCCTCAACGGCGAGGTCCGGGGTGTCTGCGGCGACACCGAATGGGCGGCCACGGGCGGCGGCTTCATTTGGCTGCCGCGCGGCGTCCCCCATGCCCTCCAGGCCGTCAGCGAACTCCCGCTCGAAGTTCTGGTCATGTCGATTCCCGGTGGGTTCGCCGCCTTCGTGGCCGACGCCGGCACGCCATACGTCGAGGGCATGGACACCGCCACGCTCGCGTTCGACCTCATCCAACTCGGCACGATTGCCGCCCGCCACGGTATCGAGTTCGTCGGCCCGCCGGTCGATTTCCTGAACCGGGCCTGATCGTCATTCCGCCCTATTGCCCCGCGCGCCGGCATCGTCTCCGGCCCCTACTTCCTGAAAGGACGCACGCCATGACGCTGATCGTCGAAATCGAGGAATTTCTCAAGGATGCCCGCAGCCGCGATGCGGCCGAAACCCGGTCCGACGCCATAATCGTGATCCATATCGCCCATCCAGCTCGCGGGGAGCCGCAGCCGACCGTGGTGATATGCAATGCGTCGCTCACCACCCCGGATGAAGACGAGCTCATCACCTGGGACGACGCCGCCTGGCAGTAGGCCCGGAGAGTTCCTGCCCATCGAACGACACGATCGAGCCGCGATCCTGACGATCACGGCTCGGTCATCTCAGCGATTGGCAACGGCGCGGATGCCTGGCCATTTCGGCCAACGATGGCGGCGTCAACCGACCGCGCTGGTGGCGTGGGCGCATGGCCCCTCGACCAGGCTCTCCAGGCGCCGCAGGATCCGGATCAGGGCTTCGGTGTCGCGCCGGCAATAGATTCGCAGGGCGGCGAACACGCTCTCCCGATCGTCATCGGTCAATGCGTTAGGGTCGCCCATCACGGCCTCGAACCAGCGCTCGGAGGCCATCGCCCCGTCACCAATGTCCAGGAATTCGTAGGCCAGCTCCGCCGCCACAACCGGCAGCACCTTCTTGATCGAAGCGCTGCCGTTGAACGCGGGATGCACCCACCAGCCCTTCTTCACCACGTCCATCAGGTCGATCATCCGGCCATTCATGTCCAGCAGGTAGCCGGCGGCCTCGGGCACGAGCTCGGCCATCTCCCGGTTCCTGGCCGATTCAAACGGCTGGTTCCAGACGATTACGCTGCCTTCGGGCCCTATTTCCTGGCGCAACTGCCGGACCAGCGCCGGCACCGGGCAAGCGTGACGATCGGTCCAGAGGAACTCGCGGTGGGCGATCGACCCGTCCGCCTCGACGACGTGCAGCGAGTACTGGAACGGCACCTGCGCCCAGGGCGCGCAACCATCGAACGCGGGCACGGCGGTCTGGAACGTTTCGTAATCGAGGAAGTGCAGCGGGAACCGCAGCCGGTCCAGCAAGTGGCGGATCCGCCGCCGGTCGACGTACGCTTCCCCGCTCCTGAGGACATCGATCTGGAGCCGTTGGCGCGGCAGCAGCGGGATGTCGTCGGGCCAGTCCGCCAGCCGGACGACGCCACGCGCGATCACTTCGCCGATCGTCTTCTTGTTGACGCTGCCCAGGTCGTAGATGGTGTCGCCGCTTGGCCAGCCGGGATGGAAAAGGGCGAACGTTGGGCAGCGGGCGCCTCGCGTGCCCATATCGCAAAGGCAGACGCCAGGCGTTTCCGGATCGCCGAGCGCCCTCCTGGCCATTTCGATCTCGCTCGCCGTGGCCGCCAGGCGCCGCTTCACCCGCTCCGTGACATCCGTGGAAACGAGCATCTGGGCCGCGCTGGGTGAACCGCTGCGTCGATACGCCCGGGAGAGGTGAACGAGCCGGACGCCGGTTAGGTCGAATCCTGCCCTGGTGAAGACGACGGCCTGGAACGCGGCGTCGACGATGTGTTCGGACTTGATCGAGGTCGCCGCCTTGACCTCGCCGAGCGCCCACTGGCCGCCCACCCGGGTCAGGATATCGGCGCGGGCGACCACGCCGCGACCGGTCAACACCGTCGCGTTGAAGATTGTCGAGGCGCCGCCGTCGATCGCGAGCCGGGTCAAGCGCACGGCCTCGGCCACGTCCGCTGTCTCGATTGGGACGCCATCCGGGTAGAGGTCGCGGGCAACGATGGCAATCTCGTCGCCCGCGTTGGCGCGGCGAATCGCCCCCGGATCGCTCTCGACCGGAATCACCTGCGGCTGGCGCCGGACTAGCCAGGCATATCCGGCGCAACGTCGATAATTGGTGTAATCCTCTTTGGAGAAATAGCTTGCCCGAGCTACGACCGCCGCCTGAACCACCACGCGCCCCTCGCGACCCTCAAACCCACACACCCCGGAGCTTCGCACCCGATGCTCTCCACGCTGGCGCAAGTCTACCAGCCGGACCGGACGACACGGATCGACGACAGAACGTTGGTGTAACATGCAAGAGTCGTTTCAATCGTTACGATACAAGGGACGTCCATGTCGCCAGCGCCCACGCTCTACGGTCGGGGTCACCAGCCACGGGAAATCGTCGTCCGCTCGAGCAGGCCGCTCGTCGGCGGACACATCGTCCTCGATTACGTCAACACCTCATCCGACCACACGCCGGCGCCAGGCGAGGACGACTTTTCGCCCGGCTATGTCAACCTCGTCGACTGGTCGCGACAGGCGGGGTTGCTGACGGACGAAGACGGTGCGCGGCTCCTGCGCGCCGCCGGCAAGCAGCCGCGCGA
>JBGTNF010000492.1:0-6069 GCA_041743205.1 Thermomicrobiales bacterium
AGCAGCACGACCAGGCCGTCCGGTTTGCAGACGCGGGTCATCTCCCGCAGCGCCAGCGCCGGGTCGGGCACGGTGCAGAGCATCAGGCTCGTGGTGACCACATCGAAGCGGGCGTCGGCGAAGCCGAGGCGCCCGGCGTCCATCCGCTGCAATTCGACGGGGAAGGGAAGGCCGCCCGCGTGCTTCCGCGCCTGGTCGAGCATCCCGGTCGAAAGGTCGACCCCGGTGAAGGAGGTCACCCGATCGTTGCCCGTCAGCAGGCGGAGCGTCGGCCCCGTGCCGGTCCCGATCTCCAGCACGTCGCCGTGCAGCAGGCCGGCCAGCGACTCCCTCATCGCCTGACCCATCAGGATCCGTTCGACCATGCCCTGACGTTGATCCCACTCCGGGGCGATCTCGTTGTAGATCGTCTCGATGCGTTCGCGTTCGGCGGCGTGGGGATCGGTCATCGAAGGGCTCCGTATATCGGGTCGTTGTCGTCTATCCTGATCGTGCCAGCCTACGCAAGCCTACACTAGCCCGTTCCATGACATGAAGGAGAAGGGATGTCCGCACGCAACGCCAAAGGCAAGCGATCGCCGTTCGCCGGCGCCAAAGCGCAGCTCGAGGCCTTGGCCGCCCTCGCCGGCGACCCGGAGGCCCAGGTGGCCCTGGCGGTGACCTACGTCGAGAAATCGAAGGACATCGAGGTGCTGCGGCCCGCCTTGACCGTGATCCGCGACGCGGCCGATCCCGACCTGCGGCCCGTGCTCCACGCGAAGTACGAATGGTGCGAGCGATCGCCGGAGAAACACGACTCCGGCGGGTTCGCGCGGGCCGCGATCATCCGTGCCCTGCAGCCGATCATCCAGTGGGACGACCTGCCGATCCTGGAACGGGGCCTGCTCTCGTACCAGATGGTGGGAATGTACGAAGTCTGCGCCGAGGTCCGGGCCGCCGCGCTGCACGCGCTCGCGGATCTGGACCCGGAGCTGGCCACCTACCACGCGGCCCGTTACTTGCGCGATCCCCTCAACTCCAACTCCGGGGAACCGGCCCTGAGCGCGGTCCGGCTGCTGGCGGCCCAGCAGCAACTGGCGCCGCTGTTCGGGTACGTGGCGTTTCCGCCCGGGTCCGGACATTCCGAGATCGTCGGCGAGGCGTTGCGGAGCCTCGTCGATCTGCCGGCCTCGCTCGTGCCGTTGCTGATCAAGGAGTACGCCAAGAGCGACGACGAGCAACTCCTGCTCGGGCTGTACGACCTGCTGCTGGCGCACCCGGCCCGCGCCCAGTGGCGGCCCGTAATCGAGGAGTTCCTTGAAAAGACCCGGCTGATGGACCTCTACGCGCTGGTCGTCACGCAAATCGTGGTCAGCCGCGACGAGGCGCTGATCGGGATGTTGCGGGAGCTGGCCGCCGAGGCCACCGATCGGGTTCGCTACGAGTTGCTGCAGCACGCGCTGGAGCACGCGTAGGGCGTGGCGATGCTCTTCGACGACCAATGTGTGTCGTGTAAAGCCGGGCTTGAGCCTCGGCGCGGAGCAGTATCCCCGGTGGAGCCGGTATTCGGGCCATATTCGCTGCGGCGAAGAGATTCCGCCTTCGTCGGAATGACAGTAAACCGGCTGCGCCGGGAGACTCGCTTCGCTCTGCTTCCATGGCTGGCGCTCGCTGCGCAATGACATTTGAGGCGCCATGGTCCGATGAGGATTCAAAGGCGTTCGTGCGGCACGCACAAGCCGGGAGCCGTCACTTGGGTGCAGGGTGTGTTTGGGTCGCCCGAGCGGCGATCGGACGCCCGTTCCGTTGTTGACACAATACAAACGCCGTGGAAAACTGCCCATCAGTCGAACAACTGAATAGCCTGAATGGAGCCACCCCATGAGCAAGCACGACACGATCGACTGGAGCGTTTTGAGCGGACCGCGGGTGAGCCGGCGGACCCTGCTGCAGGTGGCGGTCGCCAGCGGGTCGGCGGCCTATGCCTCCCAACTCACGGGCGCGGCTGGGGCTCCGGCCCGGCCCCGGCCGTTGGCCTCACTCCAGGATCCGGTCCAGGGCGGCACCTTGCGTTGGGGATTCGGGCTCGGCCAGATCCCGACCCTCGATCCCGCCCAGGTCAACCTCGGCATCGTGGCCGGCGAACTGCTCTCCAACATCTTCTCGCGCCTGGTGCAGTTCGACGAGGAACTGGGGATCGTCGCCGACCTCGCCGACGAGTGGACCGTCTCCGAAGACGGGCTCATCTACACCTTCAACCTGCGCCCGGGCCTCACCTTCCACAACGGCGACACCCTCACCGCCAACGATTTCATTTACACCTACGAACGCACCATCAACCCCGATTTCGCCTCGCCCCAGGCTAACAAGCTCGCGCTGGTCACCGATATCCAGGCCCCGGATGAGACGACGCTGGTGATCACGCAGAGCGCGCCCAACGCGCCGTTCCTGGCGGTGGCGTGCAGCCGGGGTCCGGGCCGGGCCCTGACCCCGATTTCCCAACGCGCGGTCGAGGAGATGGGCGATGAACAGTTCGGGCTGGCCCCGATCGGCTGCGGCCCGTTCATGATCGACCCGGCCACGGTCGAGGTCGGCGGCGGGTTCGAGATGAACGCCTTCGAGGGTTGGTACGGCGGTCGCCCGCTGTTGGACAAGGTCATCGTGCAGCTCGTCGCCGAACCGTCGACCCTCGTCAGCGCCCTCGAAGCGGGCGATGTCGACATGGTCGATATCGTGCCGCTCATCGGTTACGACCAACTGGCGGGCAACGACGAGCTGACCCTGGTTGAGGCGGCGGGCACGAACTGGATCGGCCTGGCCATGAACCAGGCGCGGCCACCGTGGGACAACGTGGACGCGCGGATGGCGGTGGCCAAGGCGATCGATCGCCAGGACTTGATCGACACCGCCTTCTTCGGGCGCTCCACCCCCAGCGTCGGCTTTCTCGCCCCGGCCTTCGGTTGGGTTTACCGTCCGCCCGAAGAGGTCGAGGACCCGCAGGCCTTCAACCTCGACGAGGCGCGGGCGCTCGCCCAGGCGGCCGGGCTCGACGGCCTGCAACCGGGCCTGATCGGCACCCCGGCCGACCAGCGCGTGACCGAAACGATCCGCAGCCAGCTCAGCGAAATCGGCCTCGACGTCCAGCTCGACCAGATGCAAACCAACGCCTACGTCGAACGGCGCACCGCCGGCGATTTCGACCTGACGGTGCTGGGCAGCGTCGTCGACGCCGATCCCGACGACGGCTGCTGGAATTACTTCCACTCGACCGGTCCCTCCAACTCCTACGCCTACAACAACCCGGAGGCCGACCGGCTCTCCGACGCCCAGCGACAATCCAGCGACGAGGCGGAGCGGGCCACCCTGCTCCAGGAGCTCCAGACGCTGATCAGCACCGACGTGGTCTACGCCTTCCTCTACCACAGCCCGGACGTGACCGGGTTCTACACCTACGTCCAGGGGTACAAGGCGATTCCCGAACAGCGCTACCTGGAGACGGTCTGGCTGGATCAGTAACGCCTGGCCTTCGCACAGTGGCGGGACGCCGGGAGGTGGCAGGTTGACCCAATACATCGTCCGGCGGCTGATCCACAGCGTCATCATCGTCTGGGGCTGCGCGACGATCGTCTTCTTCCTGCTGCGGGCGATCCCCGGCGACCCGATCATCCAGCTGCTCGGACCGGAATACACGCCGGAGGCCGCCGATGCGTTGCGGGCCAAGCTTGGGCTCGACGAGAACGTGGTCGTGCAGTACTTCCGGTGGATGGGCAATCTGCTGCGCGGCGACCTGGGCTCGTCGATCACCGGCGCCGAGAGCGTGCGTGACGCGATCCTCAGCGGATTGCCGAAAACGATGAGCATCGCCGCAGTCGCTTTCATCATCGCCACCGCGATCGCGATCCCGACCGGCGTGCTGGCGGCGCTGCACCGGAATTCGTTCCTCGATTTCGCCGTGAGCGTGGTCGCGTTCGTCGGGGTTTCCATGCCGAGCTTCTGGTTCGGCATCATCCTGATCCTGCTCTTTTCGGTGCAACTGGACTGGCTACCGTCGCTGGGTTACGCGTCGTTTTCCGAAGACGGGGCGTGGGAGTGGTTCAGTCACCTGATCCTGCCCAGCCTCGCGATCGGGGCCGGATACGCGGCGATCCTGATGCGGTTCGTGCGCGCCGGGCTGCTGGAGGCGCTAAGCAGCGATTACATCCGCACGGCGCGGGCCAAGGGTGTTTCGGAACGGCGGGTCGTGATCGCCCACGGGCTACGGAACTCGCTGATCCCGGTGGTGACCGTGGCCGGGATCCAGGTCGCGCTGCTGCTGAGCGGCACGGTGGTGATCGAGACGGTCTTCTCGATCCGGGGCATCGGGCGCCTGCTGGTCGGCGCGATCTTCGACAAGGACTACCCGATGGTGCAGGGGGCGATCCTGGTGGTCGCGGTCATCTTCGTGGGAGCCAACCTGCTCGTCGACATCGCCTACACATTGATCGACCCCAGGATCAAGTATGACTGACGCTTCCATCGCCGTGGCTGGAGAGCTGTCAGCCGGGGCGGCGCCCACGAGATCCGGCCAGCGGCGTTTCTGGCGGCGGCTCCGCGGCGAGCGCAAGGCGCTGGTGGGACTCATCCTCGTCGCCCTCCTGACCCTGGTCGCGATCTTCGGGCCCCTGCTTGCCCCATACGATCCGGAAGCCGACGACTTCGAGCTGTTCTCGCCGCCCAGCCTCGACCACCCCTTCGGCACCGACTCGTTCGGGCGGGACATCCTGAGCCGGATGGCGGCCGGAACCCAGGTTTCGTTCACCGTCGGCATCTCGGTGGCCGTGCTTTCGATGGTGGTCGGCGTTACGCTGGGCCTGATTGCGGGGTACTTCGGGGGCTGGCTGGACAGCCTGATCATGCGCTTCATGGATTTGCTGTGGGCGTTTCCGGAGATCATCCTCGCGGTCGGCATGGTGGCCGTGTTCGGGGCGGGCATTCGCAACATCATCATTGCCGTCGCCATCGCCTACCTGGACGATTTCGCCCGCGTCGTGCGGGCGGAGGTCCTGCGCTTGCGGGAAGAGGAGTACACCCTGGCCGCCCGCTCGATGGGCGCCTCCCATTCCCGGGTGATGCTCCGGCACATTCTCCCCAACACGCTGGCGCCGATCATCGTCCAGGCAACCTTTGCGGTGGGGCTCGGCATTCTCGCCGAATCGGGGCTGACGTTCCTCGGGCTCGGCGTTTCGCCCTCGACGCCAACGTGGGGATTGACGCTCAACGAGGGCCGCGACTTCATCCGCCAGGCCTGGTGGATCAGCGTCTTCCCCGGCGTGGCGATCATGATCACCGTGCTTGGCCTCAACCTGCTCGGCGACGGCCTGCGCGACACGCTGGACGTGCGCGGCGTGCGCGACGCGGCGTGACCGGTGAGGCGCGCAGCGCCGATGCTTTCTGACAATCGTGTGCCGTTGCCGCCCTAATCGTGCCGGTCAGCGTCCAACCTTCTCACCAGCCGCTTCGGGGCGATGAGGCGGTAGCTTTCATCGATGATGGCGGCAATCTCGTCCCAGTCAGGGTTGCACGCCGGCGAGATCCAGGCAGCGATCCACCCTGCCGGGCCCAGGTAGGGCGGCCGGTAGTATCGCTCCGGCTCAGAGGCGATGTACGCCTCCTGCGCGCCCGGCTGCGCCTTGCACCAGACCGAAACCCGCTCGTCCGGTTTGTGCACCATCGCGAAGTTCTTCGTGCGCACCTGGAACGTCGGCGACCCGAACGCTTCGGCTTCGACCGCCTCGGGGTAGGGCAGGCAGATCGCGCGCAACGGAGCGATGATCGCGTTGTCGATGTCGACATGGGGATGGGTATCGCTCACGATCCGGTCTCCTGCCGGGCATCGAGTTCCCGGACTTGCGCCCTGGATGCCGTCATTCGCCAGGCGTCGTCGATCAGGTCCTCGACCTCGGGCCAAGGGATGTCGCCGTCCAGCCAGGTCCCGACCCAGCCGTTGTGCCCCACGTAGGGCGGCCGGAACCACCGGTCCGGATCGCTCGCCACCAGTGCCTCCTGCACCCCCTTGGGCGCCTTCATCCAGACCGAGGCGCTCCCATCCAT
>JBGTNF010000493.1:0-6516 GCA_041743205.1 Thermomicrobiales bacterium
CGGCCTCGCGGCCGTGGCCGAGGCGGCTGGCGCCACGCCGAGTGCGGCGATCGCCCTCGACGCGATCGAGCTGCTGCCGCCGATCGACACGCAGGAGGTCTGGGCCTCAGGCGTCACCTATTCCCGCAGCCGCGACGCGCGAATGGAGGAATCGACCCAGAAGGACGTCTACGACCTGGTCTACGAGGCGGAGCGGCCGGAGCTCTTCATGAAGGCCACTGCGAGCCGGGTTTCGGGCACCGGCGGCACGGTCGCGATCCGGGGCGACTCGACCTGGGACGTGCCGGAACCGGAACTGGTGCTGGTCCTCAACCCGCAGCGCGAGATCGTGGGCTACACGATCGGCAACGACGTGTCGTCGCGCTCGATCGAGGGCGAGAACCCGCTCTACCTGCCGCAGGCCAAGGTCTATTCGGGCTGCGCCGGGCTTGGGCCGTGGATATCCCTGCCCTCCGAGATCGGCGACCCGAACGACCTCGCGATCCGGCTGATCATCGACCGCAACGGCACGGTCAACTTCGAGGACGGCACGTCCACCGGCCACATCCACCGCACCTTCGACGATCTGACGACCTACCTCTTCCGGCACAACCAGTTCCCGCAGGGCGTCTTCCTGATGACCGGCACGGGCATCATCCCGCCGGCCGAGTTCACGCTGGAGGACGGCGACGTGGTGCGGATCACGATCGACGGCATCGGCACGCTGCACAACCCGGTGATCCGCCTCGCGGAGTGACAGGCGCGTCCGACTGTTTCCGTAGCGGACAACACGTTGATTGGCGATGTGTTTCAGTTGTAGGGGCGGTACCGCCATCGACCGCGAACGAGATCTGGCCGACCCGGATCTTGTCGATGGTGTGTCCGCCCGGATGACGGTTACCGGCGAGTTGGAGGTCGCCTACTACCGGGTGAACGGCAGATCTAGGCACGCCACGATCCGGGCGGACAACAGATTCGACAAGTTCGCGGTTTGCCAGTTGAGCATCGCGGTCGAATCAGGTCCGCCCCTACGTCATGAGCAAACACGACCGACTCTCACGCTGCCTCAATGCCGTTCGAGCCAGAACCACGAGCCGACGCCCACGGCCACGCCGGCGAGGATCGCGATCAGCAGGTTGCGCTCCGAGGGGAAATCGGCGATCAGCAGCGCCAGCGAGACGGCGCAGGCCACGATCACGCCGTAGGTCAGGGCGGCTTGCCAGTTCGTCATCGGCGATCCCGCCGGCGGCCCGGCTCAGGCACGGTTGCGGTTCTGGAACCACGAGGCGCCATAGGAGGCCAGACCCACGGCCAGCGCAAACACGAGCGACCCCGCCACGCCGTTGTCCATGATGAGCCAGATGAGGAAGGCAGCGACGGCCGCGACGATCCCGGAAATCAACGGTGCGCGCTGCCTGGTCATGGGTGGTCTCTTTCAACGGAAACGGCGTGGCGATTGGCCTGGCTGATCCCGAGACTATACCCGGCTCCGGCGCCGAACGGTCAGGCCAACGGGAAATCGACCGTCCGGTAGGCGCGGCCCTCGACATCGACCTCGATCAGGTCGGGCAGCCGGAACCCGGTCCAGATGTCCCCGGCGTCGGCCCCGGTGACAGTCGCCAGCCACGAGGCCATGATCCGGCCGTGGCTGACGATCACCAGCGCCCCATCGCCAGCCACGGCCTTGTGATGCTCGGCCACTCCCGCGCCGAACCGGGCGCCTGCATCGTTGGAAGACTCCTGCCGCAGCACGACTTCGTCCGGATGATCGAAATGATGCCGGACCAGGGCGCGAAACTCGGCGTAGTCGGTCAGGAACTGCCCCGCTTCGGCACCCTGCTCCGAGAATCGATCGTCCTGAACAACCGGCAGGCCGAGGGCTCCGGCCAGGACGTGGGCGGTTTCCAATGCCTTCCGCTCGGGACTGGCGACGATCCGCACCGCGCCCAGGGCTGGCATTGCGCCGGCCAGGCTCTGGGCGTTGGCAGTTCCGCGCGGGGTCAGCGGCCATTCCGACGCAGGCTGGTCGATATCGATCTGGGGTTCGGCGTGGCGAACCAGGATCACCTGTTGCATGAATCGACCCCCTTGCGGACCGTGCGTTCCGTGCGCCTCAATGAGGCATAGTTGCCAACATGGTACCGGAAACAGCTGGGCGCACGAACGACTCGAAGGAGCACGATATGACCAGGCCCGAGGCCAACCAGGAACGTGGGCTCAGTCACTTCAACGCCGGGGGCGGCGCCCACATGGTCGATGTGGGCCAGAAACCCGATACCCGCCGGGTGGCGGTCGCCAGCGGCCTGGTGCGGATGCATCCGGAGACCGCCGCGGTGATCCGTGACGGGCGGGCCGGCAAGGGCGACGTGCTGGGGGTGGCCCAGATCGCCGGGATCATGGCCACCAAACGCACCGCCGAGATCATCCCGCTCTGCCACCCGCTGCCGGTGACGCACGTCGATGTCTCGCTGGAGGTGGGCGAGGATTCGGTCACGATCCGGGCCGAGGTCGAGACGTACGGCAAGACCGGCGTCGAGATGGAAGCGCTGATGGCGGTTTCGGCGACGGCGCTGACGGTGTACGACATGACGAAGGCGATCGACCGGGGGATGACGATCGAGGCGATCCGGCTCGAATCCAAGGAGGGCGGACGCTCCGGCCGCTGGGAGCGCGCCGATGGCTGAGCCGATCTTCCGGCAGGCGACCGCTGACGACATTCCGGCGATCGTGGCGTTGTTGGCCGACGACCCGCTTGGCGCACAGCGCGAAACGCCGGACGACTTGGCCCCGTACGCAGTCGCCTTCGCCGCGCTGGACGCCAACCCCAACCAGATCCTGGTCGTGGCTGAGAGCGGCGGCGGCGTGATCGGCACGGCCCAGGTCACGGTCATGGTCGGGCTTTCGCACCGCGGGATGTGGCGCGCCGAGATCGAGGCGGTGCGGATTCGGACCGACCAGCGGGGCTCCAGGCTTGGAGCCCGCCTGATCGCGTGGTGCCTGGACGAGGCGCGGGAGCGCGGCTGCGGCCTGGTCCAGTTGACCTCCCATTCCGCCCGCACGGACGCCCGCCGCTTCTACGAACGGCTCGGCTTCGAAGCCTCCCACACCGGCTTCAAACTTCGGCTCTGAGCGCCCGAAACGGCTCGGCGGAATGGTGACCTGCCGCCCGGAATTCGCCCGCGCCAGCGCTGCGTCCGGGTACAATTGCCGAAGCTTTCGGGAATGGACATCGCCCCCATCGGAAGGAACGAGTGATCATGGCCGTCGCGCCGTCTGAACGAACCCGATCGGTGGTCGGAGCATCGATGAATCCGGGACTCGAGAAAGCCTACTGGTTCTTCCTCCGTGTTTCCGGGGTGGCGCTCGTCTTCCTGGCCGGTGGCCACATGTTCATCACCCATTACCTCAACGTGCCCTCGGAAACCACCTTCGACTTCGTGTCGGCTCGCTGGGCCAACCCGTTGTGGCGCACCTTCGATACGCTGTTGCTGGTGTCGGCGCTCTGGCACGGGCTGGTCGGGATGCGGTTCTCGATCGCCGACTACCTGCGCAGCGCGCGGGCCAAGCAGATCGGGTACGCCACGCTTTGGACCTCCGGCGTAATCTTCACCGTGCTCGGCCTGATCACGATCGTCACCTTCGACGAGGAGATGTCGCGCAACAACACCGGCCCGCTCTCCGGCGAGATCTGGCTCGGCGACCTGCTCGGCTACTCGCTCTACGTCTTCGCAATCGTCACCTACGCGGCGATGGTGGCGATTGGCGTCTGGGTCTTCCGCAACCTGAAGGAAGGCCGCTCGCCGATCTACACCGGCGACGCCGGCCAGTACGCCTGGATCATGCATCGGGCAACCGGGATTGGCATCCTCTTCTTCCTGCTCATCCACATTGTCGACATCATGCTGATCGGCCTCGGGCGCGACGTGTACGACCATACGGTCGAGTTCTACGCCAACCCGTTCATCATCCCCATGGAAATCCTGCTCGTGGGCGCGGTGATCTACCACCTGCTCAACGGCCTGCGGGTGGTGGCGGTGGACTTCAGCGCGACCGGCGCCAGCCGCGAGAAAAAATACTTCTGGTGGGTGCTGATCGGATCGGTGGTCCTGACGATTCCCTCGGCGATCGTCATCTTCGCCCAGGAAATCTTCTAAGGCAGGATCGGGAATCAATGGGATAGCGTCGTGAAAGCATCCCCGGCGGAGATGGTCCGGTCATTCATCGACGATGTCTGGCATACCGGAAACATTGCGTATGCGCATCCTTATGTCAACGACGGGTATTCAGTCGATGGGACAACCGTCGGGGTTGAATGGGTTCGGGCCAACGTTGAGATGTTCCGGCGTGCCTTTCCTGATTTCCGCGTCGATATCGAAACGATCGTCGAAGACGCGACGGGCGTGGCAGCGCTCTTGAGGCTCCAGGGAACGCATCTCGGTGACTGGAAGGGCTGGCCGGCCAGCGGTAACGTTGTGGATTATCGCGAAGCCGCGTTCTGGACGGTGGCCAATGGCAAACTCCGAACCGGCCGGTTCGTCGCGGACACCTTGGGGCTGAGGGTTCAGCTGGGTATCGTGCCAGCCTCGGCGTGGCAAGCCGGGCAGGGGTGAAGGCGCCCTGCGTGTCGGTCGTCCTGTCCCAAGACTGGAGGCTGCGATGACAACGTTTGTGCTGGTTCATGGGGCCTGGCATGGAGGCTGGTGCTGGAAGAAGGTCGCACCGTTGCTGCGTGCCGCCGGGCATGACGTGTACGCGCCGACGCTGACCGGTCTTGGCGAGCGTTCGCACCTCCTGACACCGAAGGTCGACCTGACGATGCACATCAAGGACATCGTCGCGGTCCTCGCCTACGAGGACCTGCACGACGTGGCGCTCGTCGGCCACAGCTACGGCGGCATGGTCATCAGCGGCGCCGCTCAACAGGCCACGTCACGGATCGGCCAGCTCGTCTATCTCGACGCGTTCCTGCCGGAGAGCGGCAAGTCGGCCGGAGATTACTCGACGCGATTCGACCTTCACGTCATCGCCGATGCGACCGGCGATGGCTGGCGCGTCCCGCCCGTCCGGAACGCCGAAGGATTCGGGATCACCGACGCCGCCGATAGCGCCTGGGTCGATGCCCGCCTGGGCGACCATCCGTATCGAGCCTTTACGCAATCCCTCGCATTGACCGATGAATTCCCCGATCGGATCGAACGGTCGTTCATCCTGACAACCAGGGGACCCTTCGTTTCCCATGCCGAACGCGCAATCGAGGCTGGGTTTACCTACCGCGAGCTGTTCACGGCGGGGCATGACGCAATGATCACCCAACCAGCGGACCTCGCGGCGATCCTGCTGGAACTGGTTCCAGCGTAGGTCAATCACTGCTCCGGGAGCCACAGCGCGAAGCCGAAATCGCGGGCGTCGAGGATTGCCAACCAGTCGGCCCGTCCCTGGGCCAGGTCGCTGGTGACCATCACCACCGCGCGGTCGTCGGCATCGAGCAGCGACACGGTCGGTTCTGCGAACCGGGCGGCGTAGGGTTCGCCTGTGACCGGCGAACGATCCATGGCCAGCCGATTGGAGATCACCTGGCGCGACACCCGGGCATCGACGAGATCGTCCAGCACCAGCAACATCGTCAGGCGAGGCGCGCCGGTTGCGGCGGCGATCGGCGTCGCGCCATCGCCGGGAGCTGGCAAGGGGAGTCCAAACAGCACGAGGTTCAGTTCCGGCATCAGATTGCTGGCGTCGGGCGTGGCGACCTGTTGGGCCGCGTCCATCGCCGGCGTTGATTCGGCCGCCGCCTCGCTCCCTTGCAGCAACGAGCCCTTCGCAATGATCGCCGACGCCAGGTCCCCGGCGCCCGTATCGGGCAGCAACAAGGCGGCGATGTCGTCCTGTTCGGCGAGCGATGGCGCGCTGTTGTTGACGACATTCAGCACCGAACCGAGGCGAGACGTCTTGGCCGCCGCCACGAGCGTTCCGTCATCGAGCAACGCCACGTTGTTGAGCGTCCCCATCGCGGGGCGGCTGGCCGGAGCCGAGAGGTCGATCGTGTCGCCAGGCAGCAACGACCAGATCGTGGCGCCCTCGACCTCGACCGCCTGGTAGCCGCTGGCGACCCACGCCGCCTGGAGGGCTTCCGCATCGAACGCGCCCTTCAGGATCATCACGTAATCTGGCGCCTGGCCGACGATCAGCGCCTGCTCGACCTGGGTCAGGTTGAATCCATAGGCAGCCTGCCAGACGGGGTCGAGCCCGCGCTCGCGGAGGCTGGGCGGAATCGCCAGAATGTCGAGTTCCGACTCCCACCGCGGCAACGCGGGATCCGTCAGCGAGGCCGGCGTGGCGATGCCGCGCGCCGCCATCCAGCCTGCGATATCGGCGTACGAGGCGATGGCGTTGAGCGGCAGGCTATCGTCCGCCAGCCGGTCCGGCGAGTAGGCGAGTAGGGCAGGCAGGCTTCCAGGGGGCCAGGCCGGCGCCTCGTCATCGCCATCGTCAGGCGTGGCTGGCGCCGGAGGCGTGGCGGGCGGCGTGCCGGCTGGCGTC
>JBGTNF010000494.1:0-4095 GCA_041743205.1 Thermomicrobiales bacterium
GCCGATGGGCGGCTGGATCCACGAAGCGCCGATCGTCGGCGAGGAGCTCCGTCAGAGCCCCCGCTCCACCATGTGGTCCCGTGGCGAGCGGCGCCTGACCCTCGACCGGGGCTGGCAACCGGGCTGGGCCGCGACGCGCCAGGGTCCGACCCGGCTCATCGAGCACGCGGTCGAGCACCGGGACGATGGCGTGCTGGTGCGGCAGCGGCTGGAGCTCCCAATCGGCGGCGAGCTCCGGCAGGAGACGTACCTGCCGGCCCACGCCGGCTGGATCGAGATCAACTCGCACTGGACGATGGGGTTGGAGACGAATCCGGAGGCAACGTACATCGCGTTTCCGTTCGAGGCGCCGGAGGCGGTCGCCCGGCTGGACCTGGGCGGCCAGGCGATGCGGGTCGATACCGACCAGTTGCCGCGCGCCTGCCGCGACTACTTCACCGCCCAGAACTGGGTCGATTTCTCCAACCGCGAGTTCGGGGTTACGGTCGCCTGCCCGGACACGCCGATGGTGCAACTGGGCGATTTCACCTTCGGCGCAAACCTCGATACGGTCGAACTCCGGCGGGCGATGCTGCTGGGGTGGGTCACCAACAATTATTGGGAAACGAACTTCCGGGCCCATCAACCGGGGATGGTGAGCGCCCGCTATCGCCTGCTACCACACGCCGGGCCGTTCGACGAAGCGGCGGCGCACCGCTTCGGTCTCGATGCCGCCGCGCCTCCCCTCGTCCATCATCTCCTGGAGCCAGCCGTAGCCAGCCCTGTTCTCGCCACCACGGGCTCGCTCCTGCGGCTCCCCGAGCCACCGGTGCTGACCCTTCATCTCTGGCCGCGCGAAGGAGCGGTCTGCGTTCGACTGCTGAACGCGTCCGATGACGCCGTAACGTCAACGGTCGGCTCGGGCGTATTGCGGATCGTGCGGGCGGCACGGTGCGACTCGCTTGGAAGCGTGATCGAAGAGCTAAAGACCGGGCGCGACGCCGAGGTGACAATCGCCCTCGAACCACGAATGTTGGCTACCCTGCGTCTGGAGCTCCAGCCGACCTGATCCGGTCAATCCCCAACCTCGGCGACTCGCGAAGGCCGTTGAGGATGGGAACACATGCGTTTCAACCGATTCGTGGCTGGAACATCAATCCTGCCCCAGATTGGCGAGCGGCGACATCCTCGCCGACCAGGAGGGCTACCGGACCGCGATCGGAATCGTGCTCGAGGGCATGACCACCGGCGCCCGGCCCTTCACCGACGAGCAGATGGCGCGCCCGATCGCCACCGTCCACGCCATCAACCAATCGCTGGCCACCGGCGTCGCGGTCGGCCCGCAGATCGCCCAGGCCCTGGGCGGGTAACGGTGTAGACTCTTGTTCAACCAAAGGGGATCATTGCCCATGACCGGCGACCGCAAGCTCGTAGTGACCGAAAACATAAGCGCCAATGGCGTCATCGAGTTTCTCGACCCCTGGTTCGACCCGGGCGACCAGACCGACGCCGACGATCTTCTCAAGGTAACGCGCGAGCAAATGGCCGCCGAAGGGGCACTATTGCTAGGCCGTCAGACGTTCGAGATCTTCCGCAGCTACTGGCCGCTCCAGACCGATGACAAAACGGGGGTGACCGCCCACCTCAACCGGGTGCCCAAGTATGTCCTCTCATCGACGCTGGCTAACCCGGGATGGGAAAACACCACGGTGCTTACCGGGTCGCTGGTGGACGAGGTCCGGGCAATCAAGGCTAGCGGCGACGGCGAGGTCGGCATCACCGGCAGCATAAGTGTGGTCCATGCCCTGCTCGGCGCCGATCTCGTGGACGAAGTTCGGCTGTTCGTCTATCCCGTCCTGACCAGCCGCGGCCGAAACTTCGTGCCCGACGGGTTGTCGATGCAGGGCCTGACACTACAGGAAAGCCGCTCGTTCCGCTCGGGCATCGTACTCCTGACCTACGGTCGGGGTTGAACGTTCCGCAGTCCTCAGTGCAGACGCTGCTCCCTAAGCCACAAATCACGTTAACGCCCCGAGTCTTCGTGCGTGTATGGGTGCGCGAATCCACAACGACTCCAGCACGGGATTCTGGCCGAATTAGGCGCCTGACGCTTGTCCCATTTCTTGACGGAACGCCTTTCAATATGGATAGTTTTGGGATCAGCGGCGCGCTTCGTCCTCGGGTCAGGTGCGCCCAACGCTGTTGACGAACGATTGGCGGGGCACACTGGCAGCTACCCGGGACACACGAACATCAGGCCAGGTCGACGCCTTGCTGGCGTCGATCGCGGTCGTCCGCGCCATCGGGAACACGCCCCTGCTGCGGCTGGGCCGCTTCGCCCGCGACGCCGGGCTGCCGGACACGGTCGATCTCTGGCTCAAGGCGGAGTGGGCCAACCCCGGCGGCTCGGTCAAGGACCGCCCCGCCCTCGGCATCGTGCGCAGCGCGCTCGCCAGCGGCCAACTCGGCGAGGGCAAGGCCCTGATCGACTCGACCTCCGGCAACACCGGCATCGCCTACGCCATGCTCGGGGCCGCGATCGGCTTCCCGGTTCACCTGGTGGTGCCCGGCAGCGCCTCGATCGAGCGCAAGCAGATCCTCGCCGCCTACGGCGCGACGATCGTCGAGAGCGATCCCTACGACGGCTCGGACGGCGCGATCCGCCTCGTCCGCGAGCTGGTGGCCGCCGACCCGGACCGCTACTGGTACGCCGATCAGTACGGGCACCCCGCCAACCCGGCGGCGCACCTCGCCACCACCGGTCCCGAGGTCTGGAGCCAGACCGAAGGGCGGATCACGCACTTCGTCGCCGGGCTGGGCACGACCGGCACCTTGATGGGCACGGGCCGCTTCCTGAAGGGCAAGAATCCGTCGGTCCAGCTCGTCGGCGTGCAACCGGCCGAGTCGTTCCACGGCATCGAGGGCCTCAAGCACCTGCCGACCGCGATCACCCCGCCGATCTACGACGACTGCGTGCCGGACCGCCAGATCGGCGTCGATACCGACGAGGCGTTCGATGTCGCCCGCGCCCTGGCCCGGGTCGAGGGGCTCTTCGTCGGCCCCTCGACCGGCGCCGCGCTGGTCGCCGCGGTGGAAATGGGCAAAGAGGCGCTCACGTCCAGCGAACCGGCGGTAATCGTCGCCATCGGCTGCGACAACGGCAGCAAGTACCTCTCGACCGGCCTCTGGGGAACCGAGGGCTGACGCAATCTTGATGAAAGAACCAGGGAGAATCGATCGATGACCGAATCCGGAACCGTACAGGTGCTGATCCCCACGCCGCTGCGGCAATACACCGGTGGCGAGGCCCGGGTCTCCGCCTCGGGCGACACCGTCGCCGTGGTGCTGGAAGACCTTCACGCGCGCTACCCCGGCATCGGGGACCGCATCCGTGAGGACAACGGCGAGATTCGCCGCTTCGTCAACGTCTTCGTCAACGGCGAGAATGTCCGCAAGCTCCAGGGCGCGGCGACGCCGGTTAAGGGCGGCGACGAAGTCGGGATCATCCCGGCGATGGCTGGCGGGCGGTGACCGGGCCGGCGGAAACGCTGACCCTGCCGCTCGCGATCCGGGCGGAGATCGTCGACCACGCGCGCGATCACTGGCCGCGCGAGTGCTGCGGGGTGATCGCCGGCCGGGGCGGCGATCCGACCCGGCTCCACCGGCTGACCAATCTCGAACCGGGCGTGGACCGTTACCTCTTCGACGACGAGGAGTTCTTCCGGGTCTACTGGGAGATCGAGAACCGGGGCGATTCGCTGCTGGCGGTCTACCACTCGCACCCGGTCACGGTGGCCTACCCATCGAAAACCGATGTCGCGTTCGCCTTCTGGCCAGAGGCGGTCTACCTGATCTGCTCGCTCCAGGTTCCGGAAACACCCGTCATCCGCGCCTTCCGTATCATCGACGGCGAAATATCCGAAGTTGCAATCGATTCGTGAACCGAATTCCGTAGGGGCGGACCTGCCTCGACCGCATAGACATCAAGCTAAGCCGGTGACCGGCTGACAACGGGGACCATTCCGGGCATGCTGACGGTGTCTCGCCGATCGCTGTCCCGTGAAAGGTCCCCGCTGTCATGGCCAGTCTGCCACAGGTCGCCACCGCCCTTCAGAC
>JBGTNF010000495.1:0-8774 GCA_041743205.1 Thermomicrobiales bacterium
CTCGCCAGCAAGTCGACCAGGACCGGTCCGGCGCCCACCATCGTTGGCAGGGTCAGGGCGGGAACGGGGACCGGCCCGTCGGCGGCGAACCTGTCGAGCCGGGCCGTCCGCAGCCACACGCCCGCCATGCCTGCTTGTTGGGCAGTGGCCACATCCCAGCGCAGGGAATCGCCGACGT
Source organism: Thermomicrobiales bacterium (assembly GCA_041743205.1). GTDB lineage: Bacteria > Chloroflexota > Chloroflexia > Thermomicrobiales > UBA6265 > JACCYX01. The sequence goes on from JBGTNF010000495.1 coordinate 179, forward strand.
GGACGCTGGCGGCCGCGCCGCCGCCGAGCAGGCTGAGCGCGGCGTCGTAGATGGCCGGCGTCGATTTGTAGAAGCCGCAGCTGGCCGAGGTGACGACCGATTCGAAACAGCTGGCGATACCCATCGCCTCCAGCATCCAGTCGACGCTGAGCGGATGCACGGCGCTCGACACCACGCCCATCCGCACGCCGCACGCGTGAACGTGCCGAACGGCTTCGGCAGCCCCCGGCGTCGGCTCCAGGGCGGGGATGCTCGCACGCATCAGGTCGTCGATCGCCTGGCGAACGGTCGGGCGATTCACCGGGATATCCAGGTCGCCGCAAATGTGCCAAACGGCATCATACGCATCGACTTCATTGCCGGTGGCGATCACCTCCAGACGAAGTTGACGGTAGGCGTGATCGACGTCGGACTTGTCGGTTCCCGGTGGGACGAGGTCAAGGCAATCGAGCACGGCCCAGGGCAGATCGCGCACTTCGAGGTCGAACCACGGGTCGCAATTCGCCAGCGTGTTGTGGAAATCGAACGTGAGGACCTGCACGGAATCACCCTGGACGCAACCGGGCGGCGGAACGAATCACGCACACAGCATACCGCCCCGATTCAGGCGGTGACCGCCTGCGCCTGCGGATTGGTCACGGTCACCGTCGACTCCGCGCCCATGGCGCGAAGGAACGCATTGACCACGGTCGGATCGAACTGGATGCCGCTCGCGCGTCGAATTTCCTCGATCGCGATGGTGGGCGAGAGACCGGTGCGGTACGGGCGGTCCGTCGTCATGGCGTCGAAGGTGTCGGCCACCGCGATCACGCGTGAGCCCAGGGGAATGTCGTGCCCCACGAGCCGATCCGGATAGCCGGCGCCGTTCCAGTGTTCGTGATGGTGACGGATGATCTGGGCCGTCAGCCGGTACTCGTCCGTCCTGGCCACGATCACGCTGCCGACTTCGGCGTGGCGCTGCATCTCGCGTTTCTCCTCGGTCGTCAGCGGCCCCGGTTTGTACAGGGTCAGGTCGCGGGTGCCGACCTTGCCGATGTCGTGCACGCGGGCCGCCGCCATGATCGTTTCAGTCAGTTCGTAGGGAACGTCGGTGAGCTCCTGGAGAATCAACCGGACGGTGTTGGTGACCCTGACCGAATGATTCGAGGTGTACGGATCCCGTTGTTCAACCGCGTCGGCCAGGCTCTCCAGGGTGTCGCGCACGCTGCGTTGGGCGCGGACCAGGGTGCGGTAGGCAACTTGTGGGCCCAACAGTGGGAAGGCGAGGAGGAGGACCGCTGCGGCGCTCTCTTCGGCGGCGAGCGCGACCAGTCCGCCGACCGCCGGCAGCGTCAGGGCCTCGACTGCTGAGAGCTTCAGTGTGGATTGCCACAGGGTGTACATCGGCATCCCGATGATTGGGGCCACGATCACTGCCATCGACACGGTGCTGGCGGCGACGTAGGCGAACGACGAGACGAGAGCGACGACGAGATTGGTCAACGAGCTGACGGGCGAGATCGCGGTGTTCGCCAGTTCCCAGTAGATCGTCCCGCCGATGGCGGTGGCCGAAACGAAGGTCGCGATATTGGTCAGGGATTTAAGGGGGTCGCGGTGGGCGAAAAGGGAATCGGTCAAGTGTCCGATCAAAACGATCAGGCAGCCAACGCCGACGCCCAAATGCATTGCCGCAGCCAGAGCCATGGGCGCCCCAACTGATACCCGAAGCGTGCCGGTGGAAATGGGAATGGAGACATCCAGGCGCTCAATGGCACTGATAACGACGAGAAGGGCCAGCGCGACCGTCCATTCCTTGAAGGAGAGGACGCGGGTCGTCGACAGGCCCAGACCAATGGCGATCGCCGCTGCTCCACTGAACAGCACGAGCCAGACTCTAACGCGTAACGGGATATTGATCATTGACGTTTCGCCAAGTGCTTCGGGCAATGATGGTGGCGCCTGCATCATGGTCCGAATGGATATGCGACGCGCACGGCGCACCGCCCACTTGGGTTATACCCGTTAGTCCCCTAGGGCACAAGTATTTCAACGATCGAACATTTTTCTGAACGGCCGTTCGGCCCATGACTTCTGGATAGCACTCATCGACAATCAGCCTATACCAACCTGGCTTGCGATGTCTCGCTGGGCAATCAGATGCCGACGCCTGGTCACGTTATCGAGAATCTCGACGATATGTCTTCACCACTATTTGGCCGGTGTGTTTCGGGCTTAGCCCCACTTGACGCCTGACATGCGGACCTCCTGGGTGGTGATGGCGAACGAGCCGGTGTGTTTCGGGCTTAGCCCCACTTGACGCCTGACATGCGGACCTCCTGAATAGTAAAGACGACAAGAAGGTAATCGGCAGATATTACTGAATGATTCAGGCTTATCGCCACTTGGACGATTGACCCGAAACCTTCGACTCGTTCATAGTATAGAAACGTTCGCTAATTGTCAAGGGCTATCGTGAGAAGTTACCTCCCAAGCAGTGATAGTCGCTTCCAAAGGGCCTTGTGACGGGCGTTACGGTAGTTTGGAACGAACTCGAAACTGAAACACGGCATGGAATGAAGGCCGCGATCGGTCCTGGAGCTCCACGAAGCCGCCGCATCACGCGTTTCGGGTACGTCCAGCGGGATGCCTCCTTTACCACTAACGGCCCAACCTGCGCCCAGGCTGCATTCAACTACGCGGTTGACGATATGATTGTCGCTGGAAAGCGGGGTATGCGTATGGGGGAAGGACGTGGAGCAGGGTGCCCGAGTCTCTCGTGATCGATGTCGGTGTAGCCAAGACCGAGAAATACGCAAGTCGGGAGAGCGGCGATACGGTCGAGCTCGTTGAGCGTCCGAGCGGTGGATTCACTGTCGTCATGATAGATGGTCAGGGAAGTGGCCGGGCCGCCAAAACTCTCAGTTTGCTGCTCTCCAGCAAGGCCGTTGCCTTGGTCAAGGAGGGCGTTCGGGACGGGGTCGTAGCCCGAGCTACCCATGACTATCTGTTCGCCTTTCGCCACGGCCAGGTCTCGGCCACGGTCGATCTGCTCTCGATCGACCTGCGAACCCGGACCACAGTGATCACCCGGAATGCGGAATCGCCGTTGATCGTCAGCCTCGCCGGCCAAACCGAGGTCCTGCCCGCGCTCTCGGGTCCGATCGGCCGTTACCGGTGGACCAAACCGTCCGTGCGGGAACTGCCGCTGCAGCCTGGTCTCGAGGTGCTGTTGTTCACCGACGGCATCTGGCATTCCGGCCGTCGCGCCAATCAGCCGCCGCTGGATCTTGCGGCGTTTGGCGACAGCTGCCTGGGCCGGAACACGCCTGCCCAAACGCTCGCCGACGAGCTGCTGAAAACCGTTATCGAGCGCGACGGCGGCAAACCCAACGACGACATGGCGGTGGTGGCGCTTTCGCTGCGCGAAAGTTCGGCGGAGCGGGCGATTCGGCGGCTGGGTCTGGAGGTCCACCTTATCTAACCGTCGCGGACGCGATCGAACGAGGTCAGGGACGGGGGAGCGGATGGCCAACAATGCATCCCGTATGGCGGCGCCGGCTGGCCCAAGGATCGTGGTCGTCGGTCCATGCGCTTCCGGGAAGACCACGCTCGTCGAGAGCCTCCAAATGGCCGGGTTCGACGCCCACGTGTCCGGGCAGGAGCACAGCTCGATCCGCGACCTCTGGCGTCGTCTCCAACCGGACGTGCTGATCGCCCTGGATGTCGATCTCCCCACGCTGCGGAACCGCCGGACGCCGACCTGGCCGGCTGCGCTGCACCAGACCCAGCGGGCGCGGCTGGCGGGCGCGTTCGAGGCTGCGCACGCGCGGATCGACACCAGCAACCTGGCGATCGACCAGGTGCTCGATGCGGCGTTGAGCGCGATCGCCTGCAGTCGCGCCGAGTCCTGACTTCCTGCTTTCTAATTCAGCGTAAACCGGTCGCCTGGGTAGAAAAGCGGGACGCCCACCACGCCACTCCTCAGCAGCGCGAGCTCCCGATCCACCAGGCGGCGGACCGTTCCGATCCGGGTCAGCGGGTCAACCATTTCCAGGATCGATTGTTGCTCCCAGGTGTGCAGCGGCAGGCGCGCGGAAAGCTCGAAGCTGACCGCGGCCGCGTCCCGGCTCAAGGACGGCGCCTTGAACTGGAGATCGACGAGGCGGGCCACCGTTCGCACGTAAAGCGCGTACGCCCGCCGCGCCCGCCCCGCCAGGGCGGCAAGATCCGCGGTGGCCGCAAGAGCCGCGTCCTCGGACGAATCGAGGGGCTCATCGGTCACGTCCTCGGTCTCCGCCACCGCGTAGCCGCGTGTCCAGTCGCTGGCCGAAATCCGCACCCGGCGATCCCCGACGACCACGATGTCCACCCGGTTCGAGGCGAGCGAGTTGATCGAAACCAGCCGGGCGGTCGTGCCGATGGCGTGGAACGACGGCGTGCCGCCCACTTCCTGGCCCGCTTCGATCAATGTGATCGCGAACGCCGGATCGTTGGGCGTGCGGTCGGCCAGCATGCGGAGGTAGCGTTCCTCGAAGATGCGCAGGGGCATTGGAATGCCGGGGAATAGCACCGTGTTGAGGGGAAAGATGGGGAGAGACATCGGCATCGTTTCTGGTGGACTGGCGGGTTTGGCGCAAACTCGGTCGATCGCCTTAGTGTACGATGCGCGGTCGAACCCCTCCGCATGTGGTGCGCCCTGGGATGGGCCGGTAGAATCGATGGATGAATGACCGTGACCGACTGCGCGTCTCCCGACGCGGCCTGATCCTCGCCAGCACCACCGGACTGACCGCCCCGCGGTCACTGGCGCCTTACCCCCTGGCCGCCGCGCACCAACCGGTCACCGCTCCGTGGCGGATCGCCGATGGCTTGCGCCTGGCTGGACCCGTTTCCGGACTGGCGAGCCTGGATCCGGCTCTCTCCCGGGACCTGGCGACGAATTTCCTGCTCCGTCAGGTCTTTCGCGGTCTGGTGGCGCTCGATCGCGACCTGTCGCCGCAACCGGAGATCGCCGAATCGGTCACTGTTTCCGAGGACGGCCTGGTGTACGACTTCGTGATCCGCGAATCGGCGCGCTTCCACGATGGCCGGCCGATCACCCCGGAAGATGTGCGGTTCTCGTTGTCGCGGGCCCTCGATCCGCGGACAACCGGCGGTGCCTCCGAAGCGCTGGCGGGCGTGACCTACCTCCAGGATGTCCAGGGCGCCGCCGATCAATTGGCGGGCAGAAGCGATCGGCTTGCGGGGGTGGCGATCACGGGTGAACGCTCGCTGTCGATCACGCTCGAAGGGCCGTCGGCCACGTTCCTGATGCGGCTGGCCAGCGTACCGGCGTCCATCGTCGATGCTGATCAAGTCGGCCGGGATGACGACTGGACAGTCGCGCCGAACGGCAGCGGTCCATTCGCGGTTGTCGGTTGGGACGCCTCCGAATCGCTCGAACTCGCCGCCGCCGACACCTGGTGGGCCGGCTTGCCGGCCCTGCCTCGCATCGAAGTGCGCCTGGGATCGGCGGCCAGCCAACCGGTCAATCTCTTCCAGGGCGGCGAAATCGATTTGGTCGACGACGTTCCGCCGGAGCTTGTCGAACTGATCGAGGATCCGGCGACCGGAGCGCCTGCCGCCGAGCTCATGGCGACCGGGTTGTTCGCCACCTCGTACATCGCGTTCGGCAATCGGCAGCCGCCGCTCGACGACCCTCACGTGCGCCGGGCGTTGCAGCACGTTTTTCCGGCTGATCTGGTCGCCGGCGCGTCGTTCAACGGGCAGGTGGACGCGGCCAATGGGTTGCTTCCCCCCGGGTTGCTCGGCTCCGGCTGGCCGATTTCGCCAATCAGCATCGATGCGGACGCGGCCCGCTCCGAGCTGCGCGCTTCGCGTTATGGATCGGCCGGGAGCGTGCCGCCGATCGCGATCTACGCCGCCGATATCGCGGCCGTCGAGGCGTTGCGCGACGTGGCAGGCCCGGAACTTGGACTCCGGGTCGAGGCGATCCAGGTTGGCTGGACTGATTTCCTGACCGGACTGGCCGAACGGCGGTTTCCCGCCTACGCCTTGTATTGGGGCGCCGACTATCCCGACCCATCGAGCTTGATCGACACGCTGTTCGGCGAGCGGAGCCCGGAAAACTTCACGGGGTACGTCAATCCGGAGCTCGAATCGCTCCTGGCCGAGGCGCGGACCGCGGACGCCGGGGAACGGATCGAGATCTACATCCGGGCCAACCAGCTCCTGGTTGACGATGCCGCGCTGATCCCGCTCTATCATCCCATCGGGTACACGTTGGCGCGGGCTGGCCTGGGCGGCGTCGGCGCGACCCCGATGGGCATCCTGGGACTCGAAACGATTGCGGAGGCGCCATGAACCCGGGGTTGAACCGGACCGGCGCCATGACCGCGCTCGATCTCGTGCCAGTCCAGCTCGCTCCGGCTGACGTGCCGATGTTGCGTCTCGATGACCACCCACGGGCGACGGCGGCGGAAGCCCTGGCCCTGCTCGCCGAGCGGCCCGGAGCCTCGTTCTGGATTCCTGCCACCGGCGAGTTCCTGCTCGTGGGCCGCTGGCGGCATCGTGCCGAGCTGTGTACGGTCCACACCTTCGGCGCCTTCGCGAACGAACCCGTGTTGATGGATGCGGTCATGGCGCACGCACGGCAGAGCGGCCAGGCCGGGCTCGTGGTGGTCGACATCAACGAAACCCGGCAGCCGGTCTTCTACATGCGGCACGGCCTGCGGCGAATCGAGGACATCGTCACCTACGAGCACCGCCGTCCCTCGCGCCTGTTTGCCGCGCCGCTTCGAGTTCAAATCGAATATCGTCGAGTCGACGGCGCCGATCGTGGTTTGCTCGCCGGCGTCCTGGCGCTCGACCACGCGGCGTTCCCCTGGTTCTGGCGCAACAGCCGGGAGGAGTTCCAGGCGTATTTCGACTATCCCGGCGTCGAGGTGTGGGCCGGCCTGCGCGACCACGAGGTGGTTGCCTACGTCGGCTCCACCCACTATCTTCGGTGGGGTCACGTGGACCGGATCGCGACCAGGCCCGACTTGCAAGGGACCGGGATCGGGCGGGCCATGCTGGCGCGCGCGGCGGAGGTTATGCTCGAGCGAGGCTGCCGGCGGCTGGCCCTCAGCACCCAGCACGACAACCTTCGCTCCCGCGACCTGTACCAGCGATCCGGTTTCACCCGCACCCCACAGGACGACTACGGCATCTTCGTGGCGCCGTTCGATGAATCGCTGATCTACGCCGGCATGGCGCGCTAGCGACGGGTCCAACGTTTACCAGGAGACGGAATCACGCCATGTCCTCCACCTTCGGCCGCTTGTTCACCATTACCACCTGGGGCGAATCGCACGGGCCCGCCCTCGGCGTGGTCGTCGATGGCTGCCCGGCCGGGCTTCCGCTCGAGGTGGACGATATCCAGCGCGATCTCGACCGCCGGCGGGTGGGGCAGTCGATCGTGACCTCGACCCGCGACGAGAAGGACCGGGTGGAAATCCTTTCGGGCGTCTTCGAGGGGTTCACCACCGGCGCCCCGATCTCGATGATGACGACCAACGGCGACCAGCGCTCAAAGAACTACGACAACCTGCGGGACGTCTTCCGGCCGGGTCATGCCGATTTCACCTACTGGGCGAAATATGGCCACCGCGACCATCGCGGCGGGGGCCGGTCGTCGTCTCGCGAAACCTGGGGCCGGGTCGCCGCCGGCGCCATCGCCAAGAAGTTGCTGGCCGAATTCGGCGTCGACATCTTTGCCTTCGCCTCGGAAATTGGCGGGATCGAAATGGAAACGTTCGATCGCGACCAGATCGAGCGAAACCTCGTGCGCTGCCCCGCTCCGGTGGCCGCCGACAAGATGGTCGAGGCCATCACCCGGGTGCGCAAGGAACGGGACAGCATCGGCGGCGTGGTGGAGGTCCGGGCCAGCGGCGTCCCGGCCGGCCTCGGCGATCCCACCTTCGACAAGCTGGACGCGCTGATCGGGACGGCGATGCTCAGCATTCCGGCCACCAAGGGCGTCGAGATCGGCGGCGGTTTCGGAATGGCCCGCCAGCGCGGGTCGGAATCCAACGACGCCTTCACGGTCGAGGATGGCCGCATCCGCACGCGGTCCAACCACGCTGGTGGCACGCTCGGCGGCATCTCGACCGGCGAGGACATCGTCGTCCGCGTGGCCCTGAAACCGACCTCGTCGATCGCCCGGGAGCAGGACACGGTCGATGTCGATCTCAACCCGCGCACGTTGATCGTGGAGGGGCGCCACGATCCCTGCGTTGTGCCGCGCGCAGTGCCGGTGGTGGAGGCGATGCTGGCCCTGACCCTCGCCGACCTGCTGCTCGTCAACCGCGCCGCCCGCGTCCGCCCGCTCGACTGATCCAGAACCCCGCTGCCGCTTCGACGCCGCAAAGGAGGACATGGTGTTCCAGAGCCTGATTGCGTTCCTGTTTTCGATCGTCCTCACGGTCATCCAGGGAACTTCCACCGGCAGTTCCGCCGTCGGCCCGATCGTGGTCGAGGGGGACACTGCGACTCGCGTCGTGGCCTCGCATCCGGCCGCCGAAGCGATCTGGGTTGCCGGCGAATCGGGGCTGTACGAAAGTACCGACGATGGCTG
>JBGTNF010000496.1:0-7832 GCA_041743205.1 Thermomicrobiales bacterium
CACCGGCGGCGGCGGACCGATCCCAGCGCCACCCGCAGGTACCGCGCCGGGTCCCACCGGAAGACTTCCCAATGCGGACCGAGCATGGCGCGCGCGTCGGCCCGCGTGGTCAACGGGAGATAGGTGACCGGGGCCTTGACCTTGAGCACGTCGGCGTGCGTCCGGCCATCGTTGGGATGCTTGAGCGAAAAGATGCTGACATCGACGCCTTCGCGTTCGAGTTCCAGGATTTCGCTCAGGATGAACGTTTCCGAGAACCGGGGGAACATCTTGAGGATGTAGGCAACCTTGGTCGGGGCCGTCATGGAAACGTCTTTCGTCATGCAAGGGTCTGACCCTACGGCTGTTTCGTAGGGCTGCGGCAGCGAAGCGATGCTTGTCTCCGCCCGTGGTGGGCAATACCAATCAACGTTCTCAAGAATCGCTGGCGCGGGCCGAGACAAGCTCGGCAGCCCTACGAAAGATGGTCGAATCTTCCGCCTTACGCGTAGGCGACGTGGCCCACCAGCGAATCGAGCTCGGTCACCACGTTCGGCAGCCCGTCGAGGCTGAGCGAGGGTCGCCCGTCGGTGGGGCTGGCCAGCAGGTCGCGGGTCGAGGCCAGGAGCCGTTCCGGCTCCAGGTCCTGTGGGTGCATCATCTGCACCAGGCCGCGGCCGCTGAGCACGGTCGCCCGGATCAGTTGCTCCTGGCGCGGCTTGACGCGCGGCACGATGATGGCCGGACGGTTCAGCGAGAGGATTTCGCAGACCGTGTTGTAGCCGCCCATCGAAATCACGGCGTCGGCCGCGCCGATGTAGCTCGGCAGATCGTCGGTGAAATCGAGGAAATGGACGTTGCCGCGGCTGCCGAGCTGGGTGCGGACGTCGGTTTGCTCCAGCGCTGAGAGCAGGGGGCCGCCGACGATCAGGCAGTCGAAATCGTTCTGGTTGCGGATGTGGAGGTCGCGCAGCATGGCGTCGAAGATCGTCCGCCCATCGCCGCCGCCGCCGGCCGTGACGACGACGAGCTTGTCGGTCTGCATCCGCAGGCTCTCGCGAATGTCATCCCGGGTCCGGGCTCCCGGCTCGCGGCCGAGGTAACCGACGAACCGGGTCTTGCCCGCCGCGCGGTCGGAGAGGCCGTATTCGTTGACGACGTCGTAGAAGGCGCGGTTGCCGTAGACGAGGATGAGATCGTACAGATCGTCGAACAGGTCGTAGACGCCTTCGCGGGCCCAGGAGCTGCGGACCGTAGCGGCGTCGTCCATGATGTCGCGGAGCCCGACGATCAGCTTCGTGTCGGGGAACGTTTCCTTGAGGTGGCGGAGGGTGGCGATGGCCTCGCCCTGCAGGCCTCCCGGCGCGTGGTCGACGATGAAGAAATCGGGCTGGAAGTTGCGGGCGGCGGCGAGCAGGATATCCTGGCGCATGTCCCGCACGGCGGGCATGCCGCTGCCGGGGAGGGAGCGCGGCTCGTAGGCGCCCTGGTCGTTCTTGGTCACGGACGGGAGCTTCACGTAGTCCGTGCCTTCGGGAAACCCGAAGCGGCCGGCGACCGGAGAGCCGGTGACGATGAGCTGGGAGACATCGGGGGCGTTGAGGCGGAGGTGCTGGGCCAGCGTGAGGGTTCGCCGCAGGTGGCCGAGGCCAAACGTATCGTGACAGTAGAACATGACCTTCGCGCCGTTGAACATCGACATCCGTGATTCCATCATCTATAGCCCCTTACCCTCGTGCGTGGTCCCAGCCGGACCGGTGACGTACCGCCCTGGAAACTCCGTTCACCGTGAGTAGAGGGTGAATCCAGTGCGGTGATACAGTTCTTTAATATTGACGAGTCCAAATGGCTGGAAGATGACAGGCACATGAGAAAGTGTTAATGCTCGACTAAGAGCCGAAATGTCCGGGGTTGATGGGGATTTCGGCCTGATGTCGTCGTGGGGGAGCCGCCGCGACGCTGTAGCGGGCGGCAATCGGGCGTTAACGATTCGGATGCGTTTATGGATTGCGGCGCGGCCGATATCGTCAGAATCAGGCACTCCGAGGTCCTGTGCGGCCCCAGAAAAATCTCTTCAACGTATTCGAACGTCGCATTGCGGTCGTGGCCGTCCTTACTTCGGGGATGCACATTGCCAGGAATCGTAGGGGCGGTACCTGCATCGACCGCAAACGGGATCTTCGCCGCCATATTCTTGTCGATGCTGTGTCCGCCCGGATGGCGGCGAAGACCCCATTCGCAATCGATGCAAGCACCGCCCCTACGTTACAGGTCATGCGCACGAGGTTGCCTGCCATTCGTAGGGGTCAACCTGGCCCACTGGATACGTGTCGACCCGAAGCTCCAGGCGATCACGGAGGATCGCCCCTACTCCAGCGTCAGCCCTTGACGGCCTCACCGTGGTCCAGAGGGCCGCCACTGCCGTTTTACGCGTTTACGGAATCGACACGTTTCCATTCCGGCCCCTCACTGGCCTCCCACCGCAAGCCACAACCATCAACGGCATGAGAGCTTTCTCATGTCGTTGTCACGTTGCCGCCATCTGGGCTCGCTACCATCGAATCAATGGGTGGTTCGCTCGTGATCGCCCTCGCCGACGTGCCGATCCTTGGTGGAGGGACCCGACGACCATCAGCCATTCGCATTCACGTCAACACTGGCCGCACCTGACATCTCACGAAGGGAACCACGAATGAAGAAACTCTTCGCCGCCCTGCTGGTTTGTTGTTTTGCGCTGACCCCGATGTTCGCCTGGGGACCATCCGCGCTCGCCGAAGAACGATCGTGCAGCGGCTCCCTCGGCCGGGTCACTGTTGACAACCTCCGCGTTCCGAGCGGCCGGACCTGCACGCTGAATGGCACGACGATCAAAGGCACCATCGTGGTGGAACGCGGCGCCCGGCTCAACGCCTCGGGCGTGGCAGTCAATGGCAACGTTCAGGCGGAAGGCGCGGCGGGCGTCGCCGTCAGCGGCTCGTCCATTGGCGGCAGCATTCAAATCGTGACGAGCTCCGGCGCCTCGCGCCTGAGCGGCAACTCCGTCAAGGGCGATATCCAGTTCTTCAGCAACCGCGGCGGCGTCTCCGTCCAGAACAACCGGGTCGATGGCAACCTGCAATGCAAGAGCAACAGCCCGGCGCCGACCGGCGGCGGCAACGTGGTCCAGGGCAACAAGGAAGACCAGTGCCGGAGACTCTAGACATCGCGTCAAATGGAACCGGGTGAACGCCGAACGGTCCGCGAAGACTCGTCATGTCGAGCGCAGTCGATTTGTCATTTCGAGGAACGAGAAATCTTCCGTAGCGACCTGGCGGGCGATCCAGGAACGTCCCGTGTCTCCCCTACATCCGTGCCAATCAGCGATCCCAAAGCCAATGACGTGGCATCGGGAACGCCAGCACACCTGGGGCGATGCCCCAGGTGTGCTGGTTTCATTGAACGCAGGTGCTGCTGGAAACGCGACTACGGGTTCCCGGTCGAGATCGCGCCGTCGACCGCATCGAATCGATACCCCATCCCGCGCAGGGTGGTGATATGGGAGACGTCCCCTTTTTGGTCGATCTTGCGTCGCAGGTAGCGAACGTAGACATCGACGACGTTGGATTCGGGATCGAAGTCGTATTCCCAGATCGCCGACAGGATTTGCTGGCGCGTGAGGAGGCGCCCCGGATTGCGCAGGAAATATTCGAGGAGCGAGAATTCCCGGCTCGACAGGTCGATCGACGTCTCGCCCCGCCAGCAGCGCCGCGCCAGGAGGTCGAGCCGGATGTCGCCGGTTTCCAGCACCGAGGACCGCGCCTGGTCGGAACGCCGGGTCATCGCCCGGATCCGGGCGATCAGCTCCTCCAGCACGAACGGTTTGGTGAGATAATCGTCAGCGCCAGCCTCCAGCGCCGAAACCTTGTTTTGCACATCGTCGCGGGCCGTCAGCATCAGGATCGGCAAATCCTGCCGCAGCGACCGGAGCCGGGCCAGGGTCTGGTGACCATCCAGGCCGGGCAGGGAAATATCGAGCAGCACCACATCCACCGGCTCGGCGGCCGCCAGCCGCACGCCGTCTTCGCCGTTGTCGGCGCTGATCACGGTGTACCCGAAGGCGCCAAGCCCGCGGACCAGGGTTCGCACAATCGCCGGTTCGTCTTCGATTACGAGGATGCGCATAACGTCCATCCAATTGAGCCACGTTGCCGTGGCGAACGCCGCCAGGGACGCAAGGGCCGCACGGGCCGCAAGGGCCGCACGGGCCACGCCGCCGTGGCGGACAGGAACGGCTCATGGAGCCAGAAGCGGTTTCGGGGAGAACGATCGTGCAACGGATCAAACGCGCGCTGGCGGGCTTGAGCCTGCCGTCGGAACACGAACGCTCTCGGCCCACCCTGCTTCTTGCCCTGTCGCTGGGCGGGCTGCTGGTGGCGATCGCACTGACCGGCGTCGCCGGCCTGGCGACGAACCGAAACGTCCACGATATCACCCAGCGCGCGCTGGACATCGACGTCAACCTCGAGGACGAGGCCGACGACCTGCGCGCCGCCATCCTCGACCTGCGCCATTACCACCGCGATCTCGTCTTCGGAGGCCCGACGTCGAACACCCTCCTCAACCTCGACACGGCGCACATGGAGCTTCAGGAACAGCTCGACGACTATGCCGAGATCGATCTCGAACCGATTCAGGGGATCACGACCGCCAGCGAGATGCAGGCCGAGAGCGATGCCTACTGGCGGGATTTCCAGGCCGGAATCGAGTTCTACGAGTCCGATCCCGCCGCGTTCGAGGCCGCCAGCACGACCGGACTCTCGCGCCTCAACCAACTGGAGTCGGCGGCGGAAGCGCTGGACCGGCTGGGCGAGCGTCGGGCCGAAACCTCGCTCGCCAACGTTGACGACGCCAACACCCGGGCCCGCACTATCCTGCTCGGCGTGCTCGGCGGCCTGGTCCTGGTCGGGGCCACCCTGGTCTGGGTGACGATCCGCGTCGTCTCCCAGGTTCGCCAGCTCTACAATGGCCAGCAACAGGCGTCGGCCCGGCTGGGCCTGGCGCTCCAGGCGAAGAGCGATTTCATCGCCGACGCCTCGCACGAGTTGCGAACACCGCTGACCGTGCTGCGCGGCAACGCCGAAGCCGGCCTCGCCATCGACCGCAATTCCGTCCACCGCGAGATCCTCGAGGAAATCGTCTCCGAATCGGCCCGGATGACCAAGCTGGTCGAAGACCTGCTCTTCCTCGCCCGCTCCGACGCCGATTCGGTGCCGCTGGACCGGGAAGCGGCGCCCGCCGAACCGCTGCTGCTGGAATTGTCGGAACGGGCCAGGATGCTTGCCCGCGGCGCCGGGGTGGCCCTGGAAACCCGGCTCGACGGCTACGGCACGCTCGACGTCGACTCGGCCCGCATCGACCAGGCGGTCATGATCCTGGTCGACAACGCCGCCAAGTACAGCCCGCCCGACGGCGTGGTGCGCCTCGCTTCCTCGAGCTGGCGCAACGAATTCATCATCGAAGTCGCCGACCAGGGCCCCGGCATCCGCGAGGACGACATCCCCTTCGTCTTCGAGCGGTTCCGACGGGTGGACAAGGTCCGTAACCGCCAGCGCGGCGGCACCGGGCTGGGGCTGGCCATCGCCAAGACCATCATCGACGCCCACCAGGGCCGAATCGAAGTCCACAGCCGGGTCGGCGAAGGCACCCGGATGCGGATTTACCTGCCGCTCGCGGGACCAGTCCGCTCTCCCCGGCGCCGGGTGATCGTGGCCAAACCGCTGGAGCTGGCCCCCTGACCCGAACCTCGGGTGAACAACCGGGAATTGTCTCCCCGGTTTCCCCATGACCAGGTGATCGCTCTCGTAGGGGAGGCCCCGTGTGGCCTCCTGAACGAGGCAAGACATTGCCTGGTCGGGCCGGCACACGGGCCGGCCCTAGCGGTGAGTGCCAATTGCCGCCCCGTTAGCCGGAACACGACAGGCTGGCGTCGAGGTCGATCTCGCCGACGCCCAGCATGCCGTCCAGGGCCGGGTTGGCGAGGCTGAACGGGCCGGCGGTCGATTCCAGCACGGCGTACACGCTTTCGGCGGTCGCATCCGGCTGCCGTTCCAGGATCAGCGCGATGCCGGCGGCCACGATCGGGGTCGACATGCTGGTGCCGCTGGCGGTGGCGTACCGGCCCTCGGGATAGGCGCTGGCCACGTTGCTGCCGGGCGCGCTGAGGTCGACCATCTCATTGAAGTTGCTGTACGCGGCCTTGTCCGCCTCGGCGGTCGTCGAGGCCACCGAGATCACTGACGTCGCCGAAGCTGGATACTCCAGGGGCATTGACCGGTCGCCGTTGCCGGTGGCGGCAACCACGATCACGCCCTGGGCGGCCGCGTAATCGACCGCCGCCTGGACCGCCGTCGATTCGTAGGTCGTGCCGAGGCTGAGGTTGATCACGTCCGCCCCCTGCTCGACCGCGTAGTAGATGCCGGCCGTGACGCTGAAGGTATCGCCGACGCCATCGGAATCGAGCACCTTGACCGGCAGGATTTGCGCGTCCGGGGCAACCTGGAGCACGATGCCGGCGACGTGGGTGCCATGCCCCACCATCTCATCGACCTGCCCGTCGTTGTCGTCGTCGATCCCGTTCGGCACGTCGGCAAGATCGAAGGTGTTGTCGAGCATGTTCACGCCGTTCGCCAACACATTGGCGGCGAGGGCGGGGTGATTGGCGTCGATCCCGGTGTCGAGCACGGCGACGACCACCGGGTCGCCGGTGACGCAGGCGTCAGCGGGTGTGAATTCGAGCCCCTCGGGCAGGACCGGGCCGTCGACGAGTTGCGGTACGCCGGCCACGCTGCTGAAGAAATAGCGCGGCCGGCCTTCCGGCGCCTGGGCCGTGAAATCGAACTCGCTCCAGGTCACGTCGGGATCGGCCCGCAAGTCGTCCAGTTCGCGATCGTCATCCGTCGAGGCATCGAGCTGGAGGAGCGCGATGTTGGGATCGGGAATGACCCGCAGCACCGAGGCCCCGAACCGGCTGGCGAAGGCGCCGGCGTCGACGCCCGGCGCGAGTTGCACCAGCGCCCGATTCGGTACCGGCCGATCGAGTCCGTCATCGTCATCGTCGTCGTCGTCCACATCCGGAACCGCTGGATCGGCGACGTCATCGTCATCGTCGTCCGTAAACACGGGCGGCGCAGGCGGCGCCGCTCCTCCATCATCGTCTCCGTCGTCGTCCGTGACCACGGGCGGCGCGGGGGCGTCATCATCGTCGTCGCCGCCGTTGCCACCGTCATCATCGCCGTCATCATCGGAGACGGGCGGGGCCGGCGGAGGCGGAGCGGGCGCGTCGTCGTCGCCATCGTCATTCCCGCCACCATCGTCATCGCCGCCATCGTCGTCCTGGGCTGGCTCCGACACGTCATCATCGTCACCGTCACCGTCGTCGTCGTCCTGGGCCAGCAGGGTCGCTGGCTGCACGAGCGCGAAAACCAGGCAGAGGGCGGTCAACCAGCCAATGAGGGACTGTTTCATCGTCACGAGAGTCGTCCTTTCCTGCCGGTGTGGGCGCCGGCAAACGGGGCCCACCAGGCCGGGTGCGCAAAGCGCTCCCGCACGGCGAGCTGGGAATCGCGAAGGGCGGTCAGCGGATCGGCTCCGTTGGCCAGGGCATCGTAGAGGGCGGTCATCAGGGCGGTGGCGGCCGCATCGTGGGTTTTCCACAGGCTGGCGACCAGGCCACCGGCCCCGGCCCCGATCAGCGCCGCCATCATCCCCACCAGCTCGTCGCCGTGCTCGACCCGGACGCGACCCGTTTCGCACCCGGTCAGCAGCACCAGGGCGCCGTCCAGCCGGATCTCGGCCAGCCGGTCGAGCGTTAGCCA
>JBGTNF010000497.1:0-11055 GCA_041743205.1 Thermomicrobiales bacterium
AGCGCCTTGTCGTCGGCTTCGACGTTGAGCCGCAGCAGCGGCTGGGTGTTGGACGCCCGGAGGTTGAACCACCAGTCGTCGAAGCCCACGGTCAGGCCGTCGAGGTGATCGAGCTCGCCGCCCTGGCTCGCGAACCGCTCCTCGATCCGGGCGACGGTTCCCTCGACGTCGGCCACCTCGGAGTTGATTTCGCCGGAGCGGAAGCGGCTGTCGATCGGGGCCAGGATCGCCGAGAGCGACTGGTCCTCGTCGGAGACGAGCTGGAGCACGGTCAGCAGCGCGATCAGGCCGGAATCGGCGTACCAGTTCTCCCGGAAGTAGAAGTGCCCGGAGTGCTCGCCGCCGAAGATGGCGTCCTCATCCCGCATCGTGGCCTTGATGAACGAGTGGCCGACGCGGGAACGGATCGGCCGACCGCCGTGCTCCGCGATCATTTCCGGCACGGTCCGCGAGCAGATCAGGTTGTAGACCACGGCGGAATCGGGGTTCTTGCGCAACAACTGGATCGCGACCATCGCGGTCGTCATGTCACCGCCGATGAAGGCGCCGTGCTCGTCGATCAGGAACATCCGGTCAGCGTCGCCGTCGAAAGCCACGCCCAGGTCGCACTCCTGTTCGACGACCGCGTGCTGCAGGTCGCGGATGTTTTCCGGCTCGATCGGGTTTGCTTCGTGATTGGGGAACGTGCCGTCGAGTTCGAAGTAGAGCGGCACGATTTCGCAGGGCAGCTTGGCGAACACCGGGGGCACGAGTTTGCCAGCCATGCCGTTGCCGGCGTCGATCGCGATCTTGAGCGGCTTGATGCTGGCCGGGTCGACCATTGCCAGCACGTGTTCGGCGTAGGCGTCGAGTACGTCGCGCTCGGCCAGGTCGCCGCGTTTGGCGGGGGCCTCCGGGAAATCGCCACTGACGGCTAGATCTCGGATATCGCCGATCCCAGTGTCCATCGACAGGGCGCGTGCTTCTTCACGGCAAATCTTGAAGCCGTTGTAGGCGGCGGGGTTGTGGGAGGCGGTGATCATCACCCCGGCGCCGTAGCCGTACCTGCCGACCGCGAAGTAGAGCGTATCGGTCGAAACCAGCCCAATGTCGGTGACGTTGGCGCCTTGGTCACGGAGCCCATCGATCAGCGCCGCCGAGAGTGCCGGGCCAGAGAACCGCATGTCCCGGCCAACGACGATCTCCTCGGCGCCGAGAAAGGCGGCGGAGGCGCGGCCGATGCGGTAGGCGATATCGGGGTTCAGCTCGTCCGGGACGATGCCGCGGATGTCGTACGCCTTGAACAGCGCTCCGGCGCTGGCGTCGAGCGGTTCGAGGGTTCGGTCGTTCATGGGCAACTCCTTTATGCGATCACGGGCCGAGACAAGCTCGGCAACCCTACACAGACTGGCATTTCACGATGGGAAGTATCCCCTATCCCAACGGCAACTTCGGGCTGACCCAACGCTCGCGGATCGCCTCGCTGTATGCCTTGACGTCGAAGGTGCGCTTCATGGCGCCCATCCCCATCGGCCGGACCAGGCCGGTCACGGGGCGTTCGGGACCGAAGGGGCGGTCGTGGCGGCCGCCGATGCACCAGCCGATGTTGCCGTAGCTGTTGGCGTCGCGGCCGTCGACGAAATACTTGTCGTTGAGGTAGACCGTGTTGCCGAACGCGGTTTCCGGGGAGGCGCTCCAGAGCGCGATCTGCTTGCCCCAGTACATGCGCAGCCGGTTCGGCAGCCAGCCCTCGTGAATCATCTGGGTCATCGCCAGGTTCCAGAGGTCGTCGTGGGTGGCGGCCGCTTCCAGCTGGCCGCGGGTGTACTCGTATTCGCGGGGGTCGTCCGCGTGCTCGGCCAGGGATTTGCGGCCCCAGTCCGGCAGGCCGGCGTAACGGTCGTAGTCGGCGTTGTGGAGCACGAAATTGATCGAGAGCTCGCGCTGGATGATGAGCTCGTCGACGAAGCTGTCCTTCGCCGCCGACGGGGCGTCCGATTCCATGATCGCGAGGGCGACCTCGATCGGGCCAATCTGGCCGTAGTGGAGATAGGGCGAGAGTTGTGCGCCGGCGTCGATATCGGCCCGGTTGCGTTCGGTGTCGTAGTGGTCGAGCCGGCTCGCCACGAAATCGCGCAGCCGCCGCCGGGCTTCGCGCTCGCCGCCCCGGAAATCGGGCGCCGGGCCGACCGACCTATCCAGATCGAACCCTTCGATCGCCGCCAGCGGATCCGATCCTTCGCGCACGTCGGACGCGACCGGAGCGTGGGTGTCCGGGATGCGGACGAGATACTGGTCGAGGTGCTTCTGGATCTTCGGGCGGATGGTTCGCGCCGCGAACTCTTCCTTCGTGAAGAGGCTGCTGGGAACCACGGTGTCGGAATCGACCACCAGCATCGGGATCTCGATCTTGCCCGCCACCTGCTCCCGCCACTGGCGCCCGATCCGCAGGGGGTTGAGGTCGGTCACGAGCACGGCGGCCCGGTGCTTTGCGACCAGCGCCGGGATGACATCGACCGGCTCGCCGGTATCGAGATGCCAGCCGATCTGACGAGCGGCCAGGGCGTCCGGCAGCTCCTGGAGCCCTTCGGCCATGAAGTGGTAGGGCCGAAGCGTGGCCGAGGGGAAATCCGGAACGAGGCAGAAAACGGCGATCACCGGCCATTCCAGCTCGCGCGCGATCTCGATCGCGGCGTTGATCGAGGGGTTGGCGTGGGCGCGTTGGGCGCGCTGGATCCAAACCATCACGCACCCGCCGCCCGGCTCCGGGCTGCCGTCGCGGAGGATATCGACCCGGGGGTCGTCGCCGAACATCTGGGACATCGATTGCATGTGGGGTAGGACTCCAGTTCTGGGGCTGACCGGGGCGTGGCCAAGTATCATGAATCGTACGACGAAGTTCGATCGAGGAGTCCAACCCCACTGTGTCCAGCGCCACGCTCGCCCCCAACGCCCCCGAAACCCGCGTCCAGTTGGCAGCCGATACCCCAGTCGACCTGCACCTCCACACCTACGCCAGCGACGGGTTCTGGTCGCCGTCCGACCTGATCGACGAGCTCGTGAAGCGCGGCATCGCCGTCGGCGCGGTCTGCGATCACGACACCCAGGATTCGGTGCTGGAGGCGATCGGCCTCGGCGAGCGGCGCGGCGTGCGGATCGTGCCGGCCACGGAGGTGACCGTGCGTTGGGACGGCCGGCAGTGGCACCTGCTGGTCTACGGCGTCCGGCCAGACGACGAGCGGCCCGAAACCAGAGGATTCATCGACCTCATGGCCGAGCACGAGCGGCAATTCATGGCGCTGGCCGTGGACGCTAGGCGTCGGGTCGAGGCTTCGGGTCGCCCGATCCCGTCGGTGGCGAAGGAAGTTGGCGCGCGGAAGATGATGCCGGTCCACATCCTGCGAGCGATGATCGCCGACCGGCACGTGCCCCGGCTCAAGGAGGCCGCCGAGCTGGTGGTTGCGCTCGGCGGCAACTTCACGTACGACACGCCGCTGGCGGAGGTCGTGCGGGTCGCGCACGAAGCGGGCGGGGTGACGGTGCTGGCCCACCCCGGGCGGGCCGACCTGGGACCGGCTCTGACCGCGAAGACGCTCGACCAGTTGCTGAAGGAAATCCCGCTCGACGGTATTGAGGGCCATTACCGCACCTACACCGACGCCGACACCACGCGCTACCGCAAGCTGGCGGAGTCGCGCGGATTGCTGATCGGGACTGGGTCCGATTCCCACGGCCCTGGAGCCCCGGTCGATCCGCGGCCGTGGCGGGCGATCTGGGCGAAGGACCTGCTCGGGCGGCTCGGGTTCGAGGTCGCCGAGCCCGAGGATGGCGTGGTCTGGCGCCCCGGGCTGGACCCGTTGAACGCGAAACCGCCGAAGCGGGAGCGCAAGAAGCCTGCCGAACGCCCGGTGGTGGCGGTGTAACGCCGGGCAAAACACATCGACGCGGTCGGTGGCAGTGGTCGGCACAAGACCGGCCAGTACGAATACCTGCCGCAAATCGTAGGGGCGGTAGCTGATTCGACCGCGAGCGACAACTTCAACGTCTCGTTCTTGTCGAATCTGTGTCCGCCCGGTGCAACGCTAACCGGAAGGCGCGACTCGTCACCATTCGGGCCGAAACCGCCGGTAACGCCGTCATCGTCACGCGGCGGGCCGGCACACGGGCCGGCCCCTACGATGATCCGCCGCAAATCGTAGGGGAGGCCCCGCGTGGCCTCCCGTTGGCTCACTCCGGCCTGGACACGCGACGGTCCGCTACGGCTGGATCAGTTGCTCGGTCGTTACGAAGTCGTAGCCGGCGGCGAGGTAGTCCTCGATCAGGGGTTCGAGCGCGTTCCAGTCGTTCTCGTTGGCGACGTGCATCAGCAGGATCGCGCCCGGTCCGCCCTTTTCCGCTTCCGTGCCGCACAGCGCCACGATCTCGTCCGGCGTGAAGCCGTTCCAGCCCTGGGTGTCGCACGACCACCAGAGCGTGTAAGCGAAGCCCAGCTCGCCGAGCAGGTCGAGGGCGGCGGCGTCGTAATCACCGTAGGGGAACCGGAAATAGGGACTCGTCGCGTAGCCGCCAGTGACGTCGGCGATGATCTGCTCGGTCGACTCGATCTGCTCGCGGCGCTCGTCAGCAGTCAGGGGTTCGGTCACCGGTGACTCTCCAGTAAACGACGAATGGTCGTACGTGTGGTTGAGGAGCTGGTGGCCATCCTCGACGATCCGCTTCATCAGGTCGGGATTCTGCTCGGCCCACTGGCCGGTGACGCCGAAGGTGCCCAGAAGTCCATCCTCGGCAAGCAGATCGAGGATCCCCCTCGTGTACCCGGCGCCCTCGCCGGCGTCGAAGGTGAACGCGACTTCGAGCCGTCCCGACTCGCCGCGGTTGACGACCAAGGCCTGGTCCTGCCCCGTGTCGGGCGGGAGCGGCCGTTCGGTGGCGACAGGTTTCTCGGTCGGTTCGGGCGTCGGTTCGACGGTCGGCGTAGAACTCGGCTCCGGCGCCGAGGTTGGCGCGATCGTAGGTTCGATCGTCGGGGCCAGGGTGGGCGGCGCACTGGTCGGGTCAGGCAACAGCGCGATCGCCGTCGTCTCGGGCGTCACATCGCCGGAGCCGACCGCGTCATCGGAGGCGGCCGAGCGGCTGCCCAACATGATGACGGCGACGATGAGCAGGAGGACCAGCACGGTCTGGGAGCGGATCACGATGGAAGGGAGACTCCCGCGGCGAAGCGAACGAACCTACCAGATGCCGAGTTCGTCCTTGGCGTCTTCGGACATCAGGTCCGGCGACCAGGGCGGCGACCAGACGAGCTTGACGTCGGTATCGCCGATTTCGGGCAGGTCCTTCAACGCGTTGTTGACCTCTTGCACGATGACCGGGCCGAGCGGACAGCCGATCGAGGTGAGCGTCATTGTCACCAGGACGTCGCCGTTCTCGGCGATGTCGGCATCGTACACGAGGCCGAGATCGACGATGTTGACCCCGATTTCCGGGTCATAGACATTCTTGAGACCGGCGAAGATATCATCGTTGTTGAATGGAACGGCCATTGACCTGTTTCCTCCGTGATTAGTTCTTGCTGTGTTCTGCCTTCCGGCAGCGCGCGGGATGCGCATGGTCACAGTGTACCGATGTTGGCAGGGCGCGACACGGGCCATGCGGCGAGGTCGGCGACGTTGCCCACGCCCTGTGCTAACATTCGGCCGCTGATCCATTTGGCATAACAGGGCCGGGGACTTCTTCACGATGGTGATCTAGCGTAGCCTGCTGCTCGACTTCCGGACGGTCACCCATGACGAGTGACCCTTGTTGTCGTTCCTGGCGCTTGCCGCAAGCGCTGGATCTCCATCGAAAGAAGACACCATGATTGCTCGACCAGGCATAACGTCTCGCCCAGCCCGGGGTGATCGCGACCGCGCCATGATGTACGACCTGGCCATTGCGTTCCCGAATATCGCCCTCCACGCTGCTGATTTACCCTGGAGGCTGGCCTCACCTTCAGCGCTCAATCCCGAACACACGCAACTTTGGGAATCATCCGACGGCACGGTACTCGCCTGGGCGGTGCTCCAGTTTCCCTGGCACTGCCTCGACTACGAGATACGTCCCAATGACTATTCAGTCGAACTGGAGGCATCCATTCTGGACTGGGGCGTGACGCGCGTGAACGCCGAGGCCTTACGTCGAGGAAACCCGCTGCCGTTTTACGTGAGCGCCCGCCATGACGACGCCACCCGCATTGCAGCCATCCAGCAGGCGGGTTTCGCATTCGATGGATGGAGCTACGTACACATGGTGCGCAGCCTGGGCACGTCGATTCCCGATACTCAGGTGCCCAAGGGGTTTCACATTCGCCCGCTCGCCGCGGAAGGAGAAATCGAGAACTACGTGGCCGCTCACCAAGCCGCTTTCGACTCGACGAACATGACCGCGGCTTGGCGACAAGCGACCCTGCGCGACCCTCACTACGTGCCCGATCTGGATCTCGTGGCGGTCGGACCGGACGACGCCCTGGTGGCCTTTTGCGTGTGTTGGATCACGCCTCCGCTGGCTTACCCGAACGGAGCCAGGGTGGCGCAGATCGAGCCACTTGGGGTAGTGCCGGAATACCAGCGCATGGGGCTGGGACATGCGCTCCTAATGGAAGTGTTCCGCCGCGCAAGGAATATGGGTGCCCAACGTATCGAGGTAGATGCCGAAAGCTACAACGAAGCGTCCCAGGGGACCTACACATCAGTAGGGTTCCAGCCAGTGTTCGAAGCGCGATTCTACTTGCACAGGTTCGGTTAGGAACGCGTGGAGACACAAGGGCCAGTCCAACGCTGTAATTCTTCACCGGGGTGACGTCAACCGAAGACCAGCAGCGTCCCGGCGACGAACGGCGTGACCACGATCGCCATTCGCAACACGTCGACCGAGGCGCGACGGGTGAACTTGGCTCCCACGTACGACCCGGCCGTCATTCCGATCGTGACGCCCAGCAGGTGCTCGTACGAGACGTCGCCGTGGCGAGCGAGGGCGACGCTGCCGCTGAGGCTGATGAAGACCAGCGCCAGCATGGTGGTGCCGATCGTTTTCACCAGGGTCAGCCGGAAGATGGTCAGTAGCCCGAGCTGGATGAACGGGGCCATGCCGACGCCGAAGAAGGCCGAGGCGATGCCGCCGCTGACGCCGAGCGCCGCGCCTCCGGCGATTTGCGCATTGGTGCGCACGGGCGCCGAGGGATCGTGACCGCTGGCGATCCGCCCCGCCACACGAGTCCGGAACCAGACCAGGAACGCGAGGAACCAGAGCGCGAAACCGGCCGCCGGCTGGAGGATGCGGTCCGGGATGTCCTGCCCGATGTCCGCGCCGAGCACGGCCCCGACCATTCCGAAGAGGCCGACAGTAACGCCGGCCGCGACGTTGATATTGCCTTCGCGGTAGTGTGAAATGGTTCCGGCGATCGCAACCACCAGCATCGAGGCCAGGGCGGTGCCGACCGCCTGGTGAATCGGAAGCTGGAAGCCGATCGTCAACAACGAGACCATCACGCCGGCGCCGCCCGCCCCGATGAAGCCGAGCAGGGCGCCGATGCCGAAACAGACGACGATGAGCGTGAGCAAAAGCGTCAGGCGCCACGCTCCCGCTGGCGTTTCAGCGCGTCCAGCTCCGCCTCGATGTCACCCAGGGCGTTCTGGTTGTTGGGGGCGTCGGGCGGAGGTTGGGCCGGTCTCGTGAACGGCACGTCGATCAGCGGCGAGTCCTCGACCGGATCGCTCTGGGCCATTTGCGGAGGGCGCTGGATGTCGATCACGGTCGTCCAGCCGGACTCGCGGGCCGTCATGGCTCCCGGTGAGGTCTCTTTCGTGGGCCGTGGGGCGCGCTGCGAGCGGAGCCAGAGCCAGCCGATGACCAGCAGCGGCAGGAGCAGGACCAGCAGCAGGCCGAACCGGACCGCCAGGGAGATGACGCCGTGGAAAAACCAGCCCATGAGCAGGCCCACAACCAGGCCGGCGATGAAGCCGAACTGGGCGCCTTTCAACCGCTCCCACCAGTTGGGCGGAACCGCCCCAGCCAACACTTGTCGATTCATGGTTGCACTCGCTTCCCGGCCGCCGCCGCCAGCGGGCGGCTACCCTTTCGATACATCGCGCAGGATCGGCTTGGTGAGGCAGGTCGGACCGCCCTGCCGGTTGTGGGAAATCTCGACGCCGGTGTACGTCAATACTTCGACCCCGGCGGCTTCGAGCAGCCGCCGCGTCCCGACGTTCTCCTTGAGGATGACCACCTTGTTCGGCGCCAGAGCCAATGCGTTCGTGCCCTGGGTCGCGAACTCCTCGTCCGGAACTTCGATCAGGGTCCATTCGAGCTCGCGCAAAACCTGCATGAACGGCGTGCTAATCAACGAGGGGTAGACGACCGCCGTGCGCTCGGCCACGGGGCTGATCAACGACAGCAGGTGCAGGCACTCCTCGGGCCCGCGCCAGTGCGGCAACGCGACCGGCAGGATGTCGACCCCAAACGGCTGGAGGTAGGTGCGCGCCAGGTCGATGCCGGCCAGGTTGGTGCGGTAACCGATGCCGACCGCCAGCGTGTTGGCGTCGATCCAGAACGTGTCGCCGCCCTCGAGCATCGCCGGATCTTCGAGCTGGGCGATCACCGGGACGCCGAGTTCCTCGTAGACCGCCCGGGCACGCTCGATCTCGATCCGCCGCAGCTCCTTGCCCGGGTTCCCGAGGAAGGCGCCTTCGTCGGTCAGGATCGACGTGTCGTACACGAAGATCGAATCCAGGCGGCCGGGTTCGTTCGCGGGCTGGACGATGACTTCCACGCCTTCGTTGGTCAGGAGCTCACAGAAGGCTGCGTGCTCCTCGACCGCCTGGCCGTGATCAGCCGGGCGCGTGTAGCCATAGCGGCGCCAGTCGTCATCGGACGCGGGGGGAGCGGGTTGTTGCACGAGCACGCGCCGCAGCGGGGCAACCATCGACTGGCCGCCGTAGCCTTGTTCGATCGCGACCTCGGCATCGATTTCGGCCTCCGATTTATCCGGGTGACGACCCAATCCGAACATGCCGATCTCCATCCCGCGCCCGTGGCCGCCGCGCCGATTCCTCACGAAGCATCGTAGCATGGGGCCGTTCGGGGCTTCGGCGCTTCAGCCGCTTTGGTATGCTCCGAACGCAACGGCCCGCCCGTTCACCCTCATCGATCTCCCCATTCCATCCAGGAGTGCCCCGTTCGTGAAGATCGCCTACTTCGATCCGTTTTCCGGCGCCAGCGGCGACATGATCCTCGGCGCCCTCGTCGACGCCGGCCTGGCGCCGTCCGACCTGACCCGGGAGCTGAGCAAGATCAGCCTCGGTGGCTACACACTTCGAGCCGAACAGGCAGGCCAGCACGGCATCCACGGCACGCGGGTCGTGGTCGATGCGCCGGACGATGTCCACTCGCGCACCTGGTCGCAGATCCGCGAGCTGATCGACCACTCCGAGTTGGACGACACAATCAAGGCCGCTGCGATCGCGATCTTCGGCACGCTGGCGGTAGCCGAGGCGAAGATCCACAACGCGGAACCGGACACGGTGCATTTCCATGAGGTCGGCGGCGTCGACGCCATCGTCGATATCTGCGGCGCCGCGATCGGGCTGGCGCTGATGGGAATCGAGGCGGTCTACTGCGGGCCGCCGCAGGTGGGGTCCGGGTTCGCCAACAGCGCCCACGGCCTGATCCCGGTCCCGGCTCCCGCCACGGTCGAGATGCTGGCCAACGCGCAGGTCACGATCGCCACCCCGATCCCGGCGATGCGGGAAACCCCGGTGGAACTGCTAACGCCGACCGGCGCCGCAATCCTGACCACGCTCGCCACGTTCAGCCGGCCCTCGTTCGCGCCGTCGGCGATCGGCTACGGCTTCGGGCAGAAGGAGCTGCCGTGGCCGAACGCCCTGCGCGTCTGGATCGGCGAGCTCGACGACGCGGCGACCGTCGGCGGCGAGCTGCTGATCGAGACCAACATCGACGACATGAACCCGCAATTCTTCGAACTGGTGAGCGAACGGCTCTTCGCGGCCGGGGCGCTCGATGTCTGGTGGACGCCGATCCAGATGAAGAAGGCGCGGCCGGCGACGAAAGTCAGCGTGATCGCCTCGGCGGACCGCCGGCAGCGGATCGAGGACGTGCTGATCGTCAACACCTCCACCCAGGGTTTGCGGGTCTCGCCGGTCGAACGTGTCAAGGCAGCGCGGAAGATCGAGACGGTCGCCACGCGCTGGGGCGACGTGCGGCTCAAGTTGCGGATCTGGAACGGTCGCGTGATCGACGCCGCGCCGGAGTACGACGACTGCGCGGCGGTCGCCCGGCGGCTGGACCTGACCGTGCGCGAGGTGTGGAACGAGGCGCACCGGATGGGCGAGGCGTTCGTGGGGATGAAGGGGTGATGTCGGGGGTTGTACGGAAGTGAAGCGCCTTTGGCGCACAACGCCGCACTCCTAACCGTCATTCCGAGCTGCCCCTGCGGGCTGCGAGGAATCTCCCGCGAAGCGGTATGCGGGGCCTCCAATACCGGCTGGGCCGGGGGATCCCTCGTTCCTCGGGATGACGGTTGGGCAGTCGCGTCTCACCTACCGGAAGCGGACCCAGGCGATGAGGTAGGCGAGCAGGGCGTAGACGACGTCCGGCACGAACGTCAGTTGCAGGATTTCGGAAACCGACGCCCCGGCGAACCCGTACTCCTGGATAATCTCGTCGTTGATGACGCGGGCGTCGAGCGCGTTGACCTCGGTCCAGGTGATGCCGAAACGCTGGGCCAGCAGCACCCGGCTGAGCAGGAACCCGATCGTCACGATCCCGACCGCCAGCAGCTGGAGGTCGGCCCCGCGCTTGTTCCCGGCGAACCGGGCGATCGTCTCGACCACGCCGAAGCCCATCAAGAGGCAGAGGTAGAACTGCCACCCCGGGAAGAATCGCCAGAGCACGGCGGTGACCACGGCCACCGCCAGCCCGGCTCCCGCCGCCTTCGCCAGGCTCGACGCGGGCGTGCGGTAGGTCGGCAGGCCGCGCACGCCCGCGCAATCCGGGCAGCGCAGGCCAACCGGGGTGCGCACC
>JBGTNF010000498.1:0-4355 GCA_041743205.1 Thermomicrobiales bacterium
GTCGAGGTCGCTCGCCAGTTGGGTCATCTGCACGCCGCGTTTTGGGGCAAAACGACCGGGTCGGGGTTGCCCCTCTGGCTTGGGCCCGGGCCCGCTGTGACGCCGGAACGATGCCAGGCTGCCGCCCATTCGTGGCGGGCGCTCGGCGAGCGGGATGATCTCCGCGACGCGTTGGATCCGCTCCGGCCGAGCCTGAAGCGCCTCCTGGTGAGCATCCCGTCCCTGGCGGAACTTGATCCACACCTGGCAACCACCGCGCTCACGCTCTGCCACGGCGATTTCCACGCCGGCAACCTGTTGCGAGGCCCAGTTGGGGAATGGATCTGGGCGGATTGGCAGGAAGTGCGCCTGGCCCCCGGCGTGGACGATCTCGCTTTCTTCTGGCAGCGGGCGTTCGCGGAAACCGACACCCCGCCTCCCCTCGACGCGATGGTGGAGTCGTACGTGGCTACCCTTGCGGCCCTGGCGACGGAGGGTGGGCCCGTCGTGGCTCACGACCGGATCGATCGGGCCCTAGCCTGGGCCGAGCTCCGGTTGTGGCTGGTGGAGTGGCCGCGATATCTGGGACACCTGCCCACGCCTCGGATCGAGCGCGTGCTGCAACGAATCGACACGCTGATACGTCGCCCGGAATTCGAACGACATCGGTGAAAGGGCACACCTCACAACGATCATCCTCAAATGGCTGCTCCCCTGCCACCCCCAATAGGCGACGACGCCCATAGGCCAGCACATCGAACGCGGCTACACTCTCACCGGTCCATGGGCATCATCCGTCGGTTTTCGACATCTCGTCTTGTCGGCCCTTGGCAGACGCGCAACCGGGCCACTCCGGCAAACGGTTGCACTTCGCCTGGTTGACGTTCGGGAGAACCCTGAACGGAGCGCCGCCCTCGGAGACCTTGACGCTCTACCGCATTATCCGGACAAACGTGCCCAGCGTTGCCGATATGCGGTCGTACCTCGAACTGGGCATCCCGCTCCGGCGTGACACCCCAGAAGCTCGCCGGCGTGCAAGCGGCATTTCCCTGTTCGATTCCATCGAACGAGCTCGGCTCCAGGCTCAGGGCAAGCCGTGGGTCGGCAAAGCCTTCATCGCCGAACTACTCCTGCCGGCGAACCAGTTCCAGATCGAAAAGACTGCCGGACCAGGACACTACACCGCCTGGGGTGATG
Source organism: Thermomicrobiales bacterium (assembly GCA_041743205.1). Classification (GTDB taxonomy): domain Bacteria; phylum Chloroflexota; class Chloroflexia; order Thermomicrobiales; family UBA6265; genus JACCYX01. The sequence goes on from JBGTNF010000498.1 coordinate 1,177, forward strand.
CTCATGATATTCTGGACTGCGTCAGGCATGTCGAACGCGCCTGATCGTGAGAGGATGACGCCGGATGATTTACACGCTCTGGGATATACCGTCAATCAACCTCGTTGCGGATTACGATAACTTGCGTGACGCCCTGGCCCTCGTGCTGGAAGGCATCGAACGCAACGGTCCGCAGGACACGGACACCCTCGCGCTCGAGGTCGAGGATGAACAGGGCAACGTGACGTCCATCGCCTACGGTCAGGCGCTCGCGGAACTCGCGAAGCGGGAACTCCAGCCCTCGCCAATCGCGGGCTAGACGACGCTCTCGCTCCATCATTGCCGAGCCTCCCTCCGCCAACACCCCTCCCACGTACGCAGAGAAAAGTGACGAATCGGCCCCCGCATCGCCGGGCGCGGCATCGACGTGCCCCCGTGATAGGCTTGCCGGACCGACCAAAGCGCCAGCAGCGAAGCGAGCAACATCATGACCAGCGGAAACCGGTTCAAACGCACCAGCCCGGAAGCCGAGGGCATTGTCTCCTCGGCGGTCCTCAGCTTCGTCCGCGCCCTGGAAGAGCACGCCCACCCGCTCGACGCGGTCCAGGGCTTCGTGCTGCTGCGCCACGGCAAGGTGGCGGCGGAAGGCTGGTGGGCGCCGTACGAGCCCGGGTCCCCGCACGCGCTCTACTCCGTGAGCAAGAGCTTCACCTCCACCGCGATCGGCCTGGCGGTGGCCGAGGGCCGGCTCACCGTGGACGACCCTGTGCTGTCGTTCTTTCCCGACGACGCGCCCGCCAACCCCGGCGCCAACCTGCAAGCAATGCGGGTGCGCCACCTGCTCGCCATGAACACCGGCCACCATGAAGACACGACGGATCGCGTCTGGCGGGGCGCGGACGACAACTGGCCCCGCGTCTTCCTCTCCCTGCCGGTCGAGCACGAACCGGGTTCCTGGTTCGTCTACAACACCGCCGCCACCTACATGCTCTCGGCGATCATCACCAGGCTGACCGGCGAATCGCTGCTTGGCTACCTGCGCCCTCGCCTCTTCGAGCCGCTCGGCATCGCGAATCCCCGCTGGGACGCCGACCCCCACGGCGTCTCGCTCGGCGGGAGCGGCTTGCACCTGCGCACCGAGGACATTGCCCGGCTCGGCCAGCTCTATCTGGACAAGGGAATGTGGCAGGGCCAGCGCCTCGTGCCGGAGGCCTGGATCGCCGAGGCGACGGCCGCCCACTCCGACAACAGCAACACCCAGACCAATCCCGACTGGTCGGTCGGCTACGGCTACCAGTTCTGGCGCTGCCGGCACGGCGCCTACCGCGGCGATGGCGCCTTCGGCCAATACTGCCTCGTTATGCCGGAGCAGGATGCGGTGCTGGCGATCACCGGCGGCCTGAGCGACATGCAGAACGTGCTGGACAAGGTCTGGGAGCACCTGCTGCCCGCCATGGGCACCGACCCGTTGCCCGCCGATCCGGTTGCCCAGGGCGAGTTGACCGGCGCGCTGGCCGGCCTGGCGTTGCCGATGCCGGACGGGCAGCGCTCATCGCCACGGATGGAAGGCTGGTCGGGCCAGTTGTACGAGCTGGAGCCCAACGACCTGGGCTTCGAACGCGTCGTGATCACGTTCGATGGCGACCGGACCACGCTCAGCCTCCGCACCGAGCACGGCGAGTCCTTGTTCCCGGTCGGCCACGGCGCCTGGCTGGCGGGCCGCGCCAACCTGCGCGGAAACGGCGATGGGCCGGTCGCCGCCAGCGGCGCCTGGACATCGGACGATGTCTTCGAGGTGCGGATCTGCCGGACCGAGGACGTGTATTGTCCGGTTTTCCTGTTTCACTACGGGAACGGCGACCTGCGCCTGGACGTCGCTCCGAACGCATCGTGGGGCGCCGCGACCGCCACGACCATCGCCGGCCGCAAGGTCCGTTGAGGCGATGGCGCCGGGATATCTTCGGGGGATCAGCGGCCCATCGCGAGCCGGCGGAGGTGTAGTCGTGGAGAGCGGTCCGGGAAAATTGCGGTTGCAGTTCGAAGGCGAGGTGTGGTTCTACAACAATCCCGGCGCCGTCTATTTCATCTCGTTGCCCGTCGAACTGTCCGCGGATATCCTCGACCTCGTCGGGCAGTCGCTCAACCCGTGGGGCACGGTGCCGGTCGACGTCACGATTGGCGATTTTAGCTGGGCGTCCTCGATGTTCCCGCGCAACGACCGGCAGTGCTACGACCTGCCGCTCAACGCGAAGGTGCGCAAGCGCCTGGAGCTTCCGGCGGGCGCCATCATCGCTGTTGCCATCGAGATTCCGCTGCCGGCCTGAAACGGCTCGTCAGGCGGGCGGCGCCGCAACCGCCGCCGCTGGCGCCCCGTGGTAGAAGCCTTGCTGATAGGTGGCGCCGTGCTCTCGCACCCAGGCCGCTTCCGCCGCGGTCTCGACACCCTCGGCGATTGAGGGAATCCGCAGGTCGGCGGCGGTTTCCAGCAGTTTGGCCGCGATCGTCGCCTTGGCCGCGTCCCGGTCGACGTGGCGGATCAGGTCCATGTCCAGCTTCACGAAATCGGGCTGCAACCGGTGCAGGAGCTTGAGCGATCCGTAGCCTGACCCGAGGTCATCGAGGGCGACCCGGAACCCTGCCTCCCGGTAGGCGTCGAGAATGGCAACCAGATGGACGGTGTCGTTGACATCCTCGCTTTCGACGACCTCGAACACGATCCGGTCCGGGGCGATCCCGGATTCGTCGACGGCGCGCACCGTCGACGCGAGGCAAAAGGCCGGATTGTAGATCGTGCTCGGCCGGAAGTTGATGAAGATCGTGCCGTCGACCCCGTGTTTCGCCGCTGCGCGCACCGCCCCCGTGCGGGCCGCGCGATCGAGAAAGTAGAGCAAGCCCGTGTCGATCGCCGTTCGGAACAGGTCGCGCGGGGCCACGAGCGTCCCGTCCAGGAGCCGGCCCCGGGTCAGGCATTCGTGGCCAACGATCCGCGCCGGGGCCTGGCTCGACACGATCGGCTGGAAATGCGTCACGAGCCGGCCGTCGGCCAGCAAGTCGGAAAACCACAAGCCGCGCGCCTGGGCGATCAGGCGGCTGAGCGGACGGGCGCGGACGAAGTCGGCCAGGCTGGACGGAGCGCCGGCCGGGACGGTGAGCGCCAGCGTTTCGGCGAGCTCCTGCGCGGAGAAGGCCGCGCCCAGGGC
>JBGTNF010000499.1:0-3430 GCA_041743205.1 Thermomicrobiales bacterium
GGGACCCCGCCAATGGGCGTCACGCCGTCGCTGCCGTCGTCGGAATCGCACCCTTGCGCCACGTACTGGCCCTGGCTGCCGTTGTTGTTCTCGAACACGACGAAACAGGCGTTGGGGACCGCCCCGCCGCCGCTGTCAACCGACGTGACCACGATCGACCCGGTGGCCTGAACGTCGATCAGGCGGGCGTCCGCATCGGCGGGCGTTCCCTCCGGAGTTTCCGTCGCATCGAGCTCAGGTGTTTCAGTCACCGGCGCGATGGTCGTCTCCACGGTTGTGACTGGGTCAGTGGGCGTCTCGGTGGGATCGGGCGCCGGCTCGTCGGGCGCCGGGGACGGTGGTTCCTCCGTGGGAACGACCACCGGCTCGTCCGTGGCTGGCGGGGCCGGTGGTTCGTCCGTGGGAACGACGACCGATTCCTCGGTGGGTACAGGCGGCGCATCGGTGGTGCTGACGATCGGCTCGTCGGCGACGGTAGTCACCGTGGCCTCGCTGGCCGCTGCTTACAGGTCGGATTCGGTCGTGGCCGTGTCCTGGGCCCCCATCGCCGCGGGCACGGCGCCGAAAAGCCCGATCACGAACAGCGTCAACGTCACCCAGCGGGCGATCACTCGAAAACTCCGGTGCATCTGATTCCCTCTCCCCTGCCGGTTTCGATCCAACCTGGCGCGCGGAGGCCGGACGGCATAAGCCCAGGGCGTCGCCAACGGATTCCATACCTGCCCAATCGACAGCGGGGATGGACCTGCGTCAGCCACGATCCGTGGGAAAGCCGCCGGGGTTGTCGCACGCAGGGAGTGAGGTCGAGGCCACGACCTGGCGCCGAATCGACGACAGGCGGCGATTCTGGCAGGAAGTCCGCCGCCCGTCATCGATCCGGATTGAGTCAACGCCTCCCAGCGGGCGAAACCATTCGTCCGGACGCTCGACCTCACCGCTCCACAATACGGGCGATTCAACCAGTGAAATTCGCAACGGATACGCAATTCGCGGCGCGAGGCCCACCGCACGCGGCGCCGGTTATCTCCTGGGGCAGGCGATGGCCGGCGCCACGAATTCCGGCGGCAGGTTGGGGCAATCCGCAGACGATCAGGGTTCGCCGTCGGCCTCGGCCCAGAGGGCGCAATGCCGGAACGCAGCGGCCCCATAGGGAATCCAGTGCACCACCTGGATCCGGGGATCGAGCGAGAGGTAGATCAGGATGATCCGGAACTGCAACGGCTCGGCGACGCCCGGCACCGAAAACGCAACCGGGTGAATCGGCTGGTCATCGAGCGCCTCGTCGGCGGTGGTCGGCATCACCGCCCAGAGGTCCGCGAAACCAGGCCAGGAACTGGCCCGGGCGATGAGGTCGTGAAACCAAGGTTCGTGCGCGTGCGCCAGGGTCTGGACCCGGAACATGCGGAGGAACAACGGGTGAAAGCGTTCCGGGTTGGCGATCATCAGGTTCGTGCCGACCAGCGGGTTGAAGACGAGATCGAGCACCGTAAGCCCCACGAACCGGGCCGGGGCCGGATCGTCCGGTTCCAGTCCAAGCAGGCGTGGCACGTAGCGGTTCCAGGCCCACACGCGCTGGCCGATGTCCATCATGTAGGCGGGCCAGGTGGCGCTCCGCAGCTCATGGGCGCTGAGCCGCCGCCCCTCCTCGATCTCCCGCTCGGTCGGCAGGTCCCATGGCAACCGGTACCCGAACGCATCCAGCACGTCGCGCCGGCGCCGGAACGAGGCGTCGAGCCCGTGCGTCAGGATCCCGTCCAGGGTGGCCACGTCAGGATGCTTGATCCGGCCCGATTCGATGCGGTTGATGTGGGCGGCGCCGATGGCGCCCCCGTGGTCGGTGATCCGGGTGGCCAGCTCCAAGAGGGTGTATCCAGCGGCGTCCCGCAGGGCGCGCAACTGCTGCCCGCCGGCGAGTTCACGCCGCACCGGCGCCGGTGGATCCCAATACTCGACCATTGTCGACTCTCCCCCCTGGGCAGGCGTTGTATCTCCATACATTGATGTCCCGTGTCATTTCCCATACTACTGGATCATCAGTCATCGATCACGCGCGTGCAATCCGGGGCCGGCTCCAACCATCGCCGTATCCCGACCACGCCGATGGAACGCGCGCCGCAAAGGAGGGTAATTCATGGCCAAGGCACAGGGGCAGCGCACGCCGTTCGGCGAGCGCGTCCGCACCTGGCGCCGGAACCTCGGCCTTAGCCAGGTCGAGCTGACCGCCCTCGCCAACCATCCCGACAACCCCTCGCCCGGCCAGGGCTCGGTGAGCGCGCGCACGGTCTGGGAAATCGAGCGCCGGCTGACGGAGGAGGAACTGCGCCAGGCTAACCGGACGCCCACGATCCGGGCGCTGGCAGGGGCCTTCGGCTTGTCGCCGGATACGCCGGAATACGTGGAGTTCCTGGAGCTGGCCGGGATCGCGGCTCCAGACGACGCGGCGACGTATCCGGAGCCCGAGGTTCCGCTCTTCGTGACAGCGGGTCGCGAAACTCACCTTGCCCGCCTCGAGGCGGCAATCGACCGGGCCACGGGCGACAAGGCCGGCGTCATGTTCGTGGAAGCCGAGGCAGGCGGAGGCAAATCGTCCCTTGTCGCCCACGTCTGCCGCCGCGCGGTAGAACGGCACGATCGCCTGGTCGTGCTCCTGGGGGATTGCACGGGCCGGGCCGGCGCGGCCGATCCGTGGCAGCCGTTCCGCCAGGCGCTGTGCACACTCGCCGGCGACACCGTTTCGGCCGGGCCGCGGCACGTTCTCTCCCGCCGGAACGCGATCCGGATCGCCAGCCGGGCGCCGATTGGCATCCGGGCGCTGGTGGACGAAGCGCCCAGGCTGATCGACCACCTCGTCCCCATCGATGTACTCCGGGAGCGCGCCCGGACCGGACGGCTCGACGCCGAAACCGTCGACCGCCTCGATCGGGTCGCCAGCGCGCCGCCCGCGCTCACCCCGCTCGACCCCGACCAGCCGATCTTCCGGCTCCTGCGGCGCTACGCGGGAGCGGGTCCGGTCATCCTCGTTCTGGAAGACCTGCATTGGGCCGACACCGGCACGGTGGACACGCTCTTTCACCTCATGCGGCGGCTGGAGAAGCAACGGCTGCCCATTCTCGTCATCGTCACCTACCGGCCGCTGGACCTCGAATCGGCCCGGTTAGGCGACCACGACGCCCTGCGCAACCTCCTGACCGAAGCCCCCAAAATGTTCCCGGATTCGCTGTTGGACCTGGCCGGCACGGTCGGCGGTGCCGCGGGACGGGCGTTCGTCGACGCTGTGGTCGACCGCCTGATGCCGGACGCGTCCCGGTCCTTCCGGGAGATCCTGTTCGCCGAAACCGCCGGCCTGCCGCTGTTCGTCGTCACGATGCTGCAATCCCACCTGGACGACGAGCGCGCGGCGCCGCGAAACGGCGCCGGCGTTGGCCTGCCC
>JBGTNF010000500.1:0-6989 GCA_041743205.1 Thermomicrobiales bacterium
TTCGAGCAGCCCCACGAGTACGTGCCGCTCCTGATCCTGGCGCTGGTGCCGGCGGGGCGGATCTGGGGGCTGGACGGGGTGCTGACCCGGCGAAGGCCGGGACTGCGGCGGTGGCCGTTCTGACCCCGGCCGCCCGAACGGCGCCGACACGCCCAACCCGCCGTGCTACCCGGATCCGGCGTGGGGTTCGTTCCCCTAATGCCGATTAGCGGAAGAAATGCGGTCGGAGCGGCTGGAGACGTGACAACGAAACGGCGTAGAGCCGGTCCTCTCTCGTCCGGTTCTTACCAGGGAAAGGCGCTTCGGGGGATGGGCCGACGCAGAAGGACGTTGCTACTACGTGTCGAATAGTAGGTTGCCCCCGGGATGGTCACGCCGACCTAGGCCGTCCCGGCGCCGAGGTCCTGCTGAGGCAGGATGATGCTGTTGGCCAACCCGATGCTCCAGTCAGCGATCTCTTCGCTCTACCTCCGTTGTTCCGCAGGCTCATTCGGATCGTGTGAGGCAGTGACAACGTTTCTTATCAAGTCAAGCGGCTTGAGCTCGATCTGGTCTACTGCCGTCCAGCCGGAGTTCGGCTGCTTCGGGAACGCCGCTATGTGACGTCCAGTCTTTGTGGGCAGCGCTGTGTAAGCCAGCTTACGGTGCGATGTGGATCATCTGCGATAGGGTGGTGTTTGTCGTGACTTACCGAGCCGCCGGTCGAGTGATCGCGCGTCAGTCGGCACGTGAGCGAGGAGGACCAGCATGGAGATTCTTAGCCAACATGAGGCCCGTACTGATCGGATCTCACGCAGGCGGGCGCTCGGCCTAGCGGCCGGAACCGGATTCGGCCTGGCGCTCGGAACTGCCCACTTGCGCCGGGCGTTTCCCGCCTCCGCCCAGGACGCGACACCGGGGACGAGCGAGCCCCAGGTGATCGTCGGCGATGTGACGGATTTTACCCTCGGCGCCGAGGGACGCTGGGCCGGCCATTTCGGATCGGTCACCCTGAAGCTCCATCCCGGCGTCTACGACGGTGGGGATGCCTGGTTCATCCGCACCGATGCCAGCGACCTCGCCTTTGCCGAGGAGACCGGGTTGGTCTACGTCCCGCTCCTGACGAACGCCCTCCAGGCGCCGGGGAGTGTCGGCAAGCTCTACCTCTTCGAGGCGGGCGCGGGCGGTCAGCGCCCGGTCGTGAACACGGTCCCCGGTCAGACGACGTTTACCCCGGCCTTCCAGGTGCACAACGTCACCTTCACCGGAGACGCGACATTGCTCGACAGTGAGCAGGCAATCACCGATGCCGTGTCCGCGGGAACGGCGACCGTCGAGGCGACCGAGACCGTCGTGAACTACCCGCTCGTCCTCTGGCCTGGGGGCGGCCTGCCGGTCGATCCCGACTTGGTCAATCCGCTCGGCCCCGGCGTCCTGATCGAGGAGCCGGACACGACCACCGGCCTCGTCACCTTCAAGCTCCACCAGTGCTACCCCGGCAGCCGCTACATCGCCACCGACACCAGCGCCGCGCCGATGGCCCCGATGATGGGCGTCGCCGCCTCCGAGGCGACCCAGGCGCTGATCGACGTCAACGCGACCGCGCCGATCTACGTCTTCATGCCCGGCCTACCCGGCCCGGCGGCGATGGGCGGTCAGCCGTCGGTCTTCAACTCCAAGGCAGGCGACGTCATCTGGAGTCCGTTCTGGGAGCACCTGACCGTCGCGTGGAACGATGGGACGGAGCCGACCGTTCTGACCTCCGAGGCCGATATTACGGCCAGGCAAGAAGCCGGCGAGGTGACGATTTTCAAGGGCGTGCCGGAGACTGACCCCACGAGCTTCGTGGTCAACTGTCCGGCGCCGGTCCTGGCCGACACCGACTACGATCCGGCCGATTTCGTTGCGGCTGCGACGCCCGAAGCATAACCGGCACGTCGGCGCTGGAGCCCGAACGGGCTCCCGTTGGCACCAGCGCCAAGCATGTCTGACCGACGGGTTACCAACGCGGCCCGATCCCATTGTCGGAATGGACGCGACGCTCGCTATCCCCGCGCGGCGCCCGACCGCCCCTAGTCCGATCTCGGCCAATTCGGGCCAGCGCACCCGGAGGTTTACATGACTCGGCGAAAACTCGGCGTCGCAAGTATGGCACTTTCCCTGATACTGGTCACATCGCTCTCGGCTCTGGGCCACGCCCGCGACGATGGCGTCGACGGCACGCCACGGTCGGGTCCCCTCGTTGCGCCGGGCACACCGGTGGATGGCTGGCAACCCTGGCAGACGATCGAGTTGGCCGACGTTCGGACCGGCGAGACTTTCACGCTGGCCGATTTCTACGGCAAGACGGTGCTTGTCCAACCGATGGCAACCTGGTGCTCGAGCTGCCGCCAGCAACTGCAAAGCATTCGCGACGCTCAAGCGACGCTGGAGAGCGAGGACGTCATCGTCATCGCGATCAGCGTGGAGACCGATCTCTCCACCGAAGACCTCAAGCACTACGTAGAACGCGAAGGCTTCGATTGGCCGTTTGCGGTGGCGACGCCAGAGCTGCTGCGCGCCCTGGTCGAGGAATTCGGCCGCAGCCTCGCCAACCCTCCGGCCACACCGAAGTTCGTTATCCATCCGGACGGCACCTTCTCGGAGCTCGAAACCGGCCACAAGTCTGCTGACGAACTGGTGACGTGGTTGATTCCGGAGACCGGAGTGTGACCGGTGTCGACCAATATCTCGAGGCATTCGTGCTTGGCAACGGCGCGATCCTGACGAACGTCTGCGTGCTTCCGCTCTATCCCGGCCTGATCGCCTTCCTCGCCGGCACGGCGGGTTCCGCCCCCCGGCGCGGTCAGGGCCTGCTCGGCGCCATCGTGCTTGCCGGCGTGTTGAGCATGATGATCGGGCTCGGCCTGTTGCTCTACCTCCTCAATCGCTCGTTCAGCTCGATTCTCGACTGGGTACTGCCGCTCATCTACGGCGTGGTGATCGTGCTCGGGCTCGCCATGCTCGCCGGCCGAAACCCCTTCGCCCGGATGGTCGCGGTGCGGAGCCCGCTCGGCCGGAACCCGTTCGTCTCCGCCTTCGGCTACGGCGTGCTGCTCGGTCCGATGACGCTGCCCTGCACCGGACCGCTGGTCATCAGCGCGTTCGTGCTCGGAGCCGGTAGCGCGGCATCTTTGGCGGAAGGTCTGGCGTACTTCCTCGCGTTCGGAATCGGGTTCGGCTGGCCCCTGGCTGCCCTGCCGCTGGTCGCCGCGCCGGTCCAGCGCCGGACCATGAGGTGGTTGACCGCGCACTACGTGGCGATCGGCCGAGCAGCAGGTACGCTGCTCATCGCGATCGGCATCTTCGGCGTTTGGACGGACGTGCTCCCGAATCTGAACAGCTGAACGTGATGCGGCCGAACCAGTTGCATGGCGGCATGTCGATCCATTCGTCTGCGGGGCGCAGTGCGTCCCCACAAGATCCGATCACTTGTACCCAGGGGGAAGGGCGACGGCGCCATTTGGTCGTATAGTCAACGCGGCGCCGTACGCTGGATGACGTCATGCGTCGTGCAGGCGATCTCACCGCCAAGGCCTGACGGACGCGAGAGCCTGGGCACCGATCTGGCGGTTCAAGGGCGGCGCCCAGGTTCACCGTAGAATCGAGAGTCACGGCAAGACAACGAGGAGCGCTCCGTGCGGGATGTGCGCGGATTGCCCGGAGGATGCGCCTCAGCGTTTGAGGGATCCGAGGTGTTCGCCGCGCGCCCATCGCTCCTGCGCTTCACGGAACTCGGTGACCGCACGTGGCCCGTTGCGCAACAGCCCGGCATCGAACGCAGCCGAATCCACCCACCGTGCGCCTTCGATCTCCGCGTAGAACGGAGCGAGGCGCATCCCGTCTCGGCGGTGTTGACGCACCCGCAACAGGTAGTCAAGAGCGACCCGAACGGTGGCGGGATCCGTCCAATCCGATCGGAAGACGACCCGGTTGTTCGGACCAAGGATGTACGCCATGTTGGGTAGCCGCCCGAACGCCCGATGGGCCGTTCCCGTGAGGTCATCGACCAATATCGGCCGACGGACGTCGAAGTGGCCCCGGAAGGCGTTCGCGTGGGCGATTTTCCGCTCGAACGACTCATGGTGTGGGTAGTGCTCACCGGGATGGGCTTCCCGCACGTAGACGAACGCCGACTGGACCTGCCGATCCGAGAACTCGTCGGCCAGGTCGTCAAGGGCTGGGCACGCCAGCCCGCAGTATGGTCAGGTGAAGGAACCAAATTCGACAACCGTCAGCCCGCGCCGCGTGAACTGGCTCAGCCGGACCTCCCCGCCACCGTCCAGATCGACCAGCACCGGGTCGGGCGCCGTCGAGCCGACGCGCAGGTGCGTTGCAAAGCCGGCAAACGCGTAGACGTCATCATCCGGCGGAAAAGTCGCGTAGTTGTAGTCGTCGCTGTCCACGATGGGTTGATCCTCCCCCTAGATGGAGATGCCGTTGCGACCCCGCAAGGTGGCACGGCGCGACCGATATCGGATTTGGCCAGACTCCACGAGATGCAGCCACATCTGGCGTGCGGGTCGGTCACACCATGGTCACCCCTCGCTGTTCGGTGCCATTCGCCCAACCATCCGTTTGACCTGCTCCTCCAGCATTCCAATCATCGTGCGCGGCTTGTCGAGTGGGCAAGCGTTGGCGAGTTCCATCACCGCCCGAACATATTCCACGTGCGAGAAGAGCAACGGGCTGTTCCCGAGAAACGCGCCAGTCCGCGCGTCGATCTCCTCGGCAAAGATGCCAAGGTCGCCGCTCGTTTGCTCCATGCACCGAAGGATCGCCTCAGCTTCGTCCGCGCGACCGGATCTCGCGAAGGTTGTCGCGAGCCAGAAGGTAGAGGGGAGAAAGGCTCCCTCGAATTCACCCAGCGGCAGATCGGCGTGTCCAGGCGTCTCGGCCGGAATGAATCGATGCACGAACCCGTTAATCGCGAGCCGTTCGACGATCCGGTCGACCGTTGCCTGTACTTGGGGGTGATCTGCCGGGAGAAACTCCATCACCGGGATCAAGAGCGCCGCCGCGTCCAGCGTGTCCGCGTCATAGCGTTGCGTAAAGACGTTGACATGGTCGCTCCAGCCCCGCTCCATGACCTCTGCATGGATCGCCGCCATGGTCGCAGACCAGTCGTCGATATCCGCAGGGTGCCCGGTTTGGCGAGCAATCCGGACCGCGCGCTCAAGCGCAACCCAACTCATCACCTTATGCTTACGTAGTGTTGCTCGACCGGAAGTTCCCAAATACCGCTATCGGGTGCGTGCCAGTTCGCCCCCGTGTAGTTCGCTGCCCGCCGCACGAGATCCCAATATGAGTCAGACCAAGCTCCGCCGCGATCGAGGTAGATCAAGGCACAGTCGGCGAGATACCCGAGGGAGTCGAGTTGGCGCTGGTCGAAGGCGTGGTTTCCGATCCGGACCGGGGTCGACCCCTGATAGCCCCCGAGATCTGTCAGCTCCCGCTGTGTTACATCGATGCGGCCGTCGACTCGATACACAACCTGAAGCGGGGAATCGGTCGACGAATCCAGGGCGGCGAGCCAATCCATGTAGGCGGTCGCGGCTGCGGTGTCGCCAAGGAGCGAGAGGATGGCGAGGGACAACGATGCATCCCGCACCCACGCCAGGCGATAGTCGTAGTTGCGGTCGCCACCGATGCGTTCCGGAAGTGAGGTCGTCGGAGCCGCGACAAGCGCGCCGGTCGGCGCGTACGCAAGCAGCCGAACCATGGTCGCGGCTTTCCGGACTCGCGTGCCCCGAGGGCCCGTGTACGAGAAGCGATCGTTCCATGCTTTCCACGAGGCGCGTGTCGCCGCAAGCGCGTCCTCGGCGGCGTGCCCGCTCCATTGGGATGGATGCTCGTCGAGTGTGAAGCCCGCCCAGAACTCCTGATCCTCGGACAGAGAAAAACTCGCACGTGCGCCGAACCCATCGATCGACATCGGCGAACTCGTCCACAAACTCAGCGTATGCTCGCCGGCGGAAATGGTAAGCCCGTCGGCCGTAGCGGTTGGCGCGCCGCATGCGGAAAACTGGTGACGTGGGTAGAAGCGGCATTCGGCGGCGCAGGCACCCTGCACGCACCGTAGTCGGCGCAGGAGAACCCGGCGATTGGCATCGCCCTCGGCGCGGTTGTCATCCGGCCACGCCATGGCATCGGTCAGCTCGAGCATCCATCCGGATGATTGCCACCTGGTTGTCAGGACGGCGCTGCCGTCCGCCTCGTACCGCTGTTCGCCAAGCGTCGGACGTGGCAGACCCAGACGCCAAAATCCACCCCGCTCGGCGTCGAGAAGAGCGGCAAAGATCGCTGGACCGTCGTAATCCGGGAGACAGAGCCAGTCGACCGTGCCATCGGTGGCAACCATTGCGGCCGTGCGCCGATCGCCGACGACCGCATGCCGCTCGATGGACGGATAGGGAACGAACGGTGGGATGCTCGCCTCGCGCAACGCCATGGCAATGCCACCTCGTAGGGACCGATAACGGCTTCACCGACGGGCAGCGCGCACACGGTCGCACAGCGGACCCCCGTCCTGACGTGGTCGATGAGCTCGAAGACGACGGCGCCGCGAGCAGGATCGGCGACCATCGCGCCGAGCCTGCGCGGCAACTCGATCGGCATGATCGTCGCGTTGCCCAGAAACCGCAGTGCCGTCATGCCGATCGTACCGACATCGTTTATGACTGCGCGAAGGGGCGGTGCTCTCCGATCCACCGCCCAATCCGGGACGCCAGCGCCGGCGCGGCAGATGAATCATCACAACGCTGCCAGTTTGGCACGTGGTTCATAGGGGTTTCGACGTTGCCCCTGTGCTTACGCACAGAAGCGAGGGTACGAGCTGAGGGGCTCGCAGAAAGCCCCTCAGCTCGATTATCGCCAATGCTCAATGACCTACTCAGCGAGGCGGGAAGGTCAGCACGTTGCGGAAGCTTGCCGCAACGGTCCCATCCTCCTGTTCGGCCGGCATCAGCACG
>JBGTNF010000501.1:0-3168 GCA_041743205.1 Thermomicrobiales bacterium
CGGGCGGCTCCGTTCGACACAGCATCGACAAGTCCAATGCCGCGGAGATGCGATTCGCGGTCGATGCAGGTACCGCCCCTACGACAGGTGGCGTTGGCCAGTCAGATCATGTCCATCGTGAGCTGCTCCGGGATGTCCTCGCGCCAGACCCGCTCCAGCACCGGGATCGTCGCCGTCAGCGGCAGGGCGAGGATGACGCCCACGATCCCCAGCAACTGTCCGCCCACCAGCACCCCGACCAGGATGCTCAACGACGTCACCTGCAAGGTGTTGCCGTACACCCGTGGCACCAGCAGGTAGTTCTCGAACTGCTGGTAGATCACGTAGGCGATCAGCACCGTGACCGCCGCCGGCCACGACACGGTCGCCGCCAGCAGCACGGCGGGGATCGTCGCCACCGGCACGCCAACGATCGGCACGGCGTCGAGCACCGCTGCCACCACTGCCAGCAGCAACGGCTCCGGCACGCCGACGATTTGCAGCGTGACGTAGGCGAACACCCCGAACATGACCGAGGTGATGACCTGCCCGATCACGAACCCGCTGACCACGCGGGTCAGTTCCGGAAACGCCCGGCGCATCCGGTAGCGCAGGCGCGGCGTGCAGTAGCGCGCGAAGAAGCGGTACGACCGCTCGCCTTCCAGCAGCAGGTAGAAGGTCAGGACCAGCACGAAAAAGAAGTTGGCGATCCGGCCGAACACGCCGGTCCCGATTTCCACCACGCTCGACCACGGGAGCTGGACGTTCTCGCCCAATCCGTTCTCCCGGATATCCTGGTATCGCTCGTTGACCGACGGATAGCGTGCGACCACGGTTTCCAGGCTCTCGGTGTACTCCGGAAAGTTGTCGATCACACTTTGGCCCTGCTCGACCATCGGTGGCACGATGAGGCCGAAGAACCCGGCGATCAACCCGATCAGGATCAGGAACACGACCCCCGCCGCGGCGGCCCGGGGCAGGCCGTGATGCTGCAGGAAGCGCACCGGCGGGGCCAGCGCGAGCGCCAGCAGGATCGCGATGAAGACCAGCAGCAGGATCTGGCTGATCTGGATCACGATCCAGATCCCGAAGATCGTGCCCACGACCTTCATGATGGTGCGGAAAGGGATTTCGATCCGGGTGACGGTCTTGTCCGCCTCGTCCACCGTTTCCGACCGGCCGAGGAATGGCTGGACCGGCGGCAACTCGTCATCCGGGTCGTCGATCACCGGCCCCTCGACATCGTCGATGATCGGCGTCACGGCCATCGCTTCCGCGTCGCCCTTGTCGCTGTGCAGGGGCGCGCCCGGCACTTCGATCGTGTCGTTCGATTCGTCCTTGCGCCGACGGTTCGCGATGAATCGGCCTATCGAGCGCCGCATGGTGGTCATTCCTATCGTGATCGCGAGCGGGTCGTGGCCGGTTCCCGGAACGCAATCGGCGGTCCAAACGGATTGGCGTACGATAGCACGCGCCAATGGCTGAACGCGGCGCCCGCCCCGAGGCGCCATCGTCCAATCCGGAACGAATGACCAGGAGACCCGATGACCCAACCCAACCCAGCCCTTCAAACCCTCCACGACATCTGCCTGGAATATCCGGGAACCGAAGAGATCTTCGAAGGCAGCGTCGGCGATCCGGTCTACAAGGCAAGCGGCAAGATCTATGTGATGCAGCACCCGGTCGATGGCAAGCCCTCGATCTGGATCAAGGCGCCGAAAGGTGTGCAGGAAGCGCTGATCGCCCGCGATCCGGACCGGTGGTTTCGGCCGCCGTACGTCGGTCACAATGGCTGGGTCGGGACCTGGCTGGACGGCGGCATTGCCTGGCCGGAGGTCGAGGACCTGATCGACGACGCCTGGCGGATGACCGCGAAGAAGGCCCTCATTCGTGAGTTCGACGCCTGCCGCGAAGGGCCTGGAGCGTGAGCGACCGGCATCCCCGCGTCGAGATCGACGCCGCGATCATGGCCCCGCTGCGGGCCATCTGCCTCCCGTACCCGGAGGCGGCCGAAGCCGAAGCGTTCGGCACGCCGACCTTCCAGATCCGGCGCAAGAACTTCGCGATGGTCCACAAGCCGGATCACCGGGTCTCCATCTGGTGCAAGGCGCCGCCGGGCGCGCAAGAGGCGTACATCGCCTCCGAGCCGGACCGCTACTACCGCCCGCCCTACCTCGGGCCGGCGGGGTGGATCGCCGCCTGGGTCTCGCCGGAATCCAACCCCGATTGGGACGAGATCGCCGCCATCATCGACGAAAGCTACCGGCTCATCGCTCCGAAGCGCCTGGCGAAACTGTTGGATGGCGAAGGCGAGACCTGAGCCACGGCGCGGCTCGTCCCTGCTACCCCGCGTCGCGCACGCCGCGGACATCGAGCGTATCGCGCAACCCATCGCCGAGCAGGTTGAGCCCCAGCACGGTGACCATGATCGCCACGCCGGGGAAGACGCTGATCCACCACGCCTGGCGGATGAAGTCGCGTCCCTCGTTCAGCGTCAGCCCCCACGTCGGCGTCGACGGCGAAACGCCGAGCCCGAGGAAGGTCAGGCCGGATTCGGCGAGGATGCCGAGCCCGACCGCGAACGTGGCCTGCACGATGATCGGGGCCAGCGTATTGGGGAGAATGTGGCGAAGCATGATTCGCCGGTGCGAGGCCCCCATCGACCGCGCCGCCAGGGTGTAATCCTCCTCCCGCAGGCGCAGCACCTCGGCGCGGACCACGCGCGCGAAATCGTCCAGGTAGGCGATGGATACGGCGATGATGATGTTGCGGATGCCCGCCCCGAACACCGCCACCATCCCGACCGCCAGGATGATTTCCGGAAACGCCCACAGCAAATCCATGGAACGCATGATCAGGCTATCCAGCCAGCCACCGAAGTAGCCCGCGACCAGGCCGAGCGTGACGCCGATTGCCATTGAAAGCACCGCCACCGAGATGCCGACCGTGAACGATACCTGCGTGCCGGCCGCCATCCGGCTCAGGATGTCCCGCCCGAACGAATCGGTGCCGAAGGGATGATCGAGGCTGGGCGGCGCGAAGAGGTCGAAGTCGTCAGCCTCCGGATCGTAGGGCGCCAGCAGCGGCCCGAAGATGGCGACGATGCCCAGCAGCGCGACCAGGATGAGCCCCAGCAGCGCCTTCCGCTCGCGACGCAGCCGCCGCCAGAAGCGGCGCTGCCCGGACCTC